>DASROG010000361.1:0-2995 GCA_035646995.1 Myxococcaceae bacterium | reverse complement strand
GACTTCGCCAGCTTCAAGGGGCGCATCGAGCTGGTGCGAGTCCCTTACCTCCGCCGCTGGAAGTCGGAGAAGGAGATCTACGACGCGCAGGTCACCACCCGCACGGTGGGCAAGCACGTGGCTCCCCACGCCACCGAGGTCGCCGCGCAGTGGGCGGTGCTCACCCGGCTGAAGAAGCCGGTGCGGGAGCGCTACCCGGCCGACGTGCGGGAGATCCTCGAGGGACTGACCCCGCTGGAGAAGATGGGGCTCTACGAGGACGGGACCGCGCCGGACCGCCTGAGCCTCGCCCAGGCCCGCGAGCTGAGGAAGTGGCTGCCGGCCCTCTACCAGGAGTCGGACGCCTATCCGAACTACGAGGGGCGCACCGGGGCCTCGGCGCGGGAGATCAAGACCGCCCTGTTCAACGCCGCCCAGAACCCCGACCGCCCTTGCCTGAGCCCGCTCGCCGTCCTCGAGGAGCTGACCGCGCTCACCCGGGACAAGAGCGTCTACGAGTTCCTCCAGGAGGAGGTGGTGGACGGCTACCACGACCACGAGGAGTTCGTCCGGACCGTGGAGCAGCAGTACCTCGAGTCCGTGGACGCCGAGGTGCGCGAGTCGATGCGGCTCGTCTCGGACGAGCAGTACGCCTCGCTCTTCGAGACCTACGTGCAGCACGTCCGGCACTGGGTGAAGAACGAGAAGATGCGCAACCGGCTCACCGGCGAGATGGAGCGCCCGGACGAGAAGCGCATGGGGGAGATGGAGGGCATCGTCATGCCCCGGGGCGACGACCCGGGCGAGTTCCGCAGGGGCTTCATCGGGCAGATCGGCGCGCACCGGCTCGAGAACCCCGAGGGCGCGATGGATTACGCCCGCATCTTCCCCGACCTCTTCCGGCGGCTCCGGGCGCACTTCTTCGAGGAGCGCAAGCGGGCCCTGAGCCGCGGCGCGGAGAACGTGCTCAAGGCGCTCTCCGACGAGCGCGGCGCCCTCAGCGGCCGCGAGCTGGAGCAGGTGAACCAGACGCTTGCCGCGATGCGTGAGCGCCACGGGTACTGCGACGTCTGCGCCAAGGAGGCCATCCTCTTCCTGGTCCGCAAGCGGTACGGCAGCTGAGGGAATTCGCCCTGGCGTCGGCGGGGGGTGGTTAAGTCTTCCCCATGGCCAGGAGCTCGTGGGACCAGTACTTCATGGACATCGCCCGGCAGGTTGCGACCCGCGCGACCTGTGACCGCAAGCACGTGGGCGCGGTCCTGGTGCGCGACCGCACCATCCTCTCCACCGGTTACAACGGCAGCATCCGGGGGATGCCCCACTGCGACGAGGTGGGGCACCTGATGGAGAACAACCACTGCGTGGCGACCGTGCACGCCGAGGCGAACGCCATCCTCCAGGCGGCCAAGAACGGCGTCCGCATCGACGGGGCGACGCTGTACACCACCGCCAGCCCCTGCTGGCCGTGCTTCAAGCTGGTCGCCAACGCGGGGTGTGTACGGATCGTCTACGGAGAGTTCTACCGGGATCCGCGCATCTTCGAGGTTGCGACCCAGCTGAAGCTGGAGCTCGTGGGGCTCGAGGCGGGCGAGCAGGGGTCCTCCAGGACGGCCTGACGCCCGTCGAAACGCTCTGGATGGATCGAACGGGGGGAGCGACCGTCCAACCGCCAACACGAGAGCCCCCTTCACGGGGGCAAGGTGTCCCCCGACCGGCAAAAGTTACGGGCCTGCGTTGACGCACCCCCGCCGAGACCCCTACGTCTCGACCGCGTGTCCCCGAACGCACGTCCCTCGCTCGCCCCGTCGTCCGACTCCGGCGCCTCGGCGCTCATCCGCTCCGTCCGCTGGTCCGCCGCGGTCAAGCTGATGGACAGCCTGATCCACGACGTCCGGAACCCGCTGAACGCGCTGGCGATCAACGTAGAGATCCTCCACGAGAAGCTGTCCCGCGCCGCCGGGGGCGAGGTCCCGCCGGCGCAGGCGAAGAACATCCAGGCGATGCGCGAGCAGATCGGCCGGGTGAACGGGATGCTGGGCGACTTCGCTCGCTTCCTCGCCCCGGCGCCCGGCACCCCGGCGGTGCTCTCGCTGTCCGCGGTGGTTCGGGAGGTGGTCGCCATCCTCGCGCATGCCGGCCGCCGGGCACGGGTGAAGCTGGCCGTCGACGTGCCCGAGGGCCTGGCCGCGGTGGAGGCGATGGACCCGTCGGGGCTCGGGTTCCTGGTGCTCGTCCCGGTTCTCCGAGCGGTCGAGCGCACGCCAGAGGAGGGACAGGTGCGGGTGTCGGTGCGGGACGAGGGCGGCCGCGTGGTGCTGTACGTCCAGGACGGAGGGCGGGAGGAAGGTGAGGAGACCGAGGTCGAGCAGGCGCTCGCGGCCGCGGCGAGGGAATACGGCGCCGAGCTTCACGTCCGAGGGTCGCAGTTGCGGCTCTCTTTCCATGCCGGCCAGGCGCCGGCCTGAACAGCCGCAGAGGGGATCCGAGGCATCGTGAGCAGCGCACGCATCCTGGCCGTCGACGATGAAACCAGCACCGCCCAGGCCCTGGCGGAGATGCTGGCGCTCTGGGGCCACAAGGTGGAGACCGCCGGCGACGGGACCGACGCCCTGAAGAAGGCCGCCGAGTTCCGGCCCGACGTGGTGCTCTCCGACCTGGCGATGCCCGAGACCGACGGCCTGTGGCTCCTGCGTGCGCTGAAGGACGACCTGCCGGACTGCCCGGTCATCTTCCTCACCGGACGGGCCACCATCGACGCCGCGGTGGCCGCCATCCGGGAAGGGGCCTACGACTTCATCGAGAAGCCGGTGGACCCCGCCCGACTCAAGACTTGCATCGACCGCGCGCTGGAGAAGAAGGAGACCCTGCGCGAGGTGCAGGTCCTCCGCCGCAAGCTGAAGCAGATGGGTGCCACCGACTTCATCGGCGCCTCCAGCGCGATGCGACGGGTGTTCGAGCTCATCGAGAAGGTGGCCCCGTCGAAGGCCAGCGTGGCCATCACCGGCGAGTCGGGCAC
>DASROG010000360.1:0-8515 GCA_035646995.1 Myxococcaceae bacterium | reverse complement strand
GGGGTGAGGGCCTCGGCACGGGGAAGCACGGGGCCTCGCTGACTGCGGGCAGGTTCGGGGTGCTGCACGGGAGCGCCAGCTCCGTCCTCCAGACCGACGATGGCCAGGTGGCCGAGGCGCACTCGGTGAGCGCCGGGCTCGACTACCCCGGAGTCGGCCCCGAGCTCGCCTTCCTCCGGGACACCGGCCGCCTCGACGTGCGGACCGCGACCGACGACGAGGCGCTGGCGGCGCTCCAGGATTGCTGCCGGCTCGAAGGAATCCTCCCGGCGCTGGAGACGGCGCACGCGCTCGCACGGGCACGCGACGTCGCGCGCGAGCTGGGAAAGGGGAAGCGGTTGCTGGTGAACCTCTCGGGCCGCGGCGACAAGGATCTGGTCCATGCCCTCGCGGAGATCGAGCGCCGCTCCCCGGGGGGACGGACGTGAGGCATCCCCAGCGCGTCCGGGGATCCATCGCGGGAGGGGTCGCGGCACTGGCTTTCCTCGTGAGCTGCGCCTCGGCGCCGAGCGCGCCGGCGAGAGGTGGCGGGCCCGATGCGGCCACCACATCCAGCGTTCCGGCACCCCCGCCCGGGCTCCGGCTGCCCACGGACGTCCGTCCGACCGGAGAGCGTCTCTCGCTCCGTCTCGATCCCCGAGCGACCACCTTCACCGGGACGGCGCGCATCCAGCTGACCGTCGGCGCCACGGTTCCCGCGTTCTGGCTCCACGCCCAGGGCCTCACCATCCGCCGCGCCATCCTGATCCATGGCGGGGCCGAGCAGCCGGTGCGCACCGTCGTCGTGCCGCCCGACCTGCTGGAGGTGGTCCCGGGGACGCTGCTTGCGCCGGGGCAGGCAGAGCTGGTCCTCGAGTACGAGGGCCCGCTCGATCGCGAGCGGAGCCGCGGGATCTACCGGGTGGACGAGCGAGACGGCCCGTACCTCTACACCTTCTTCGAGGCGGTGGACGCACGGCGCGCCTTTCCTTGCTTCGACGAGCCCTCGTTCAAGATCCCCTGGGAGCTGGAGATCGCCGTGCCGCCCGGAGACGGCGCTTTCGCCAACACCGCGGAGGCCGACCGACGGACGGGTCCCGACGGCTGGGTAGCGGTGCGCTTCGAGCGCAGCCGGCCATTGCCCAGCTACCTGGTGGCCTTCGCTGCCGGGCCGTTCGACGTCGTCCCGGGCGCGCCGGCGGGGCGCCACCAGACCCCGCTTCGCTTCATCGTCCCGCCGGGCCACCGCGAGGAGCTGGCCTACGCCCAGAGCATCCTCCCGCGGATGGTCTCCCTCCTGGAGGACGCCACGGAGGTCCCCTACCCGTACGGCAAGCTGGATGTCCTGGTCGTCCCGCGCTTCTGGGGAACGATGGAGCACCCGGGCCTGGTCGCCCTCGGTCAGCCGCTCATGCTCTTCGCCCCGGGACGGGACGAGCTCGCCCGACAGCAGCGCGGGGCGAACATCGCGATCCACGAGCTGGCGCACTACTGGTACGGAGATCTGGTCACCACGGCCTGGTGGGACGACACCTGGCTGAACGAGTCGTTCGGAAGCTGGATCGACGGCAAGGTCACCGCGCGCCTCGAGCCCGGATGGCGGTGGGAGCGGAAATCGCTGGCCGCACGAGAGCAGGCGCTGCACGCCGACGCGGTGCCCGGCGCCAAGCGGATCCGACAGCCGATCCATACCCGGGAGGACATCGAGGCGTCCTTCGACGCCGCCCTCACCTACTCCAAGGGCCGCACCGTCATCGCCATGTTCGAGCGATGGATCGGCGAGGGCCCATGGAGGAGGGCCCTCGCGACGTACCTCAACACCTACGCCGACCGGAACGCGACCTCCGAGGACCTCTTCCGCTCGCTCGACGCTGCGCTCGGCCGGAAGGTCTCTGCCCCGCTGGCGAGCTTCGTGGACCAGCCCGGGTTTCCACTCGTCCGGGCCACTCTCGCCTGCCACGGCTCGGGCGCAGCGACCGTCCAGATTTCGCAGGAACCGTTCGTCACCGGGACCGAGTTCACCTGGCAGTTCCCGGTGTGTGCCCGCGCGGGGACCGGGAAGCGGGTCGAACGTGCCTGCACCCTCCTCGAGGGCAAGACGGGATCCCTTTCCCTTCCCGCGTCACTCGGCTGTCCCGCCTGGGTAGTGCTGAACGATGGCGGACTCGGCTACTACCGGGTGGCCTACGCGGCGCAGCTCCGGAAGAAGTTGCGGGCGATGGCTCCCGGCACGCTCTCCGCCGAGGAGCAGGTGGCGACGGCCTCCGACCTCTCGGCCCTCGCCGAGCGCGGCGACGTCCCGGTCGGGGAGGCGTTGGATCGCGCGGCGGCGATGACCCGGCAGACGGACTCCGACGTGGCGACCGCCGGCTGGGAGATGCTGGAGTGGTGGCTGCGGAAGGACCGGCTCTCGCGCGAGGGCAATCGCCGCCGCATCGAGCTGTTCGCCCGCCTGGGCTCGGCGAGCGCGCGCGCCATCGGCTGGACATCCCGGCCCGGGGACTCGCTCGACGTCCGGCAAACGCGGCGGCACGTGGTCCCGGTGGTGACCCAGGGCGCCGACGACCGGACCCTGCAGGCCGAGGCCAACCGGCTCGCACGGCGGTGGCTCGAGGAACGCTCCGGCCTCGACGAGGACGTGCTCGAGCCCGTGCTCCGGGTCGCCGCCACCCACGGTGACGGCACGCTCTTCGACCTCATGGTGCGGGAGGCGCTGGCGGGCAGGGCGCGCAACGACCGCACGCGGATCATCACCGCTGTGGGCTGGTTCGAGGACCCGGAGCTGGCCGCGCGGGCCCGCGCCCTGCTCGACGATCCGCGCTTCGAGCTCCGCGATACCGCCCAGCTGCTGGCCGAACAAGTCGCCCGCAGCGAGACCCGGGAGCAGGCCTGGCCCGTTCTCCGGGACCGAGCGACATCGCTCGCGCCGCGGATGCGCGACGACGAGGCGCAACGGTTGCTGGCCACCATCGGTTGGGCCTGTGACCGGCGGATCGCCGACGAGGCGAGAAGGACGCTCGCCCCTCTCATGGAACGCCTCGACGGAGGTCCGTTCGCGCTCCAGCAGGCGCTGGGGCGGATCGAGCGCTGCGTGGCAATCCACGAACGGACCGACGAGGCCATTCAGGCGTGGCTGACCGCCCGGACTGGTCCGGGGAGTCTCCCAAGATGAACCGGCTGGAGCGCCAGCTCTCCGCCGCGCGATCCGATGGACGGAGATCACTCATCGTCTACCTGTGCGCCGGAGACCCCGACCTGGCAGCGACGGAGCGACTGGTTCCGGCGCTCGCCGAGGCCGGCGCCGACGTCGTCGAGCTCGGCGTTCCCTTCTCCGACCCCGTCGCGGACGGGCCCACCATCCAGCGCGCGGCGGAGCGGGCGCTCCGCTCCGGGACGACGCTCGCCGCCATCCTCGACCTCGTCGCACGCCTCCGGCGGCAGGGCTGCGAGGTGCCGCTGGCGTTGATGGGCTACATGAATCCCATCGTCCGGATGGGTCTCGACCCGTTCGTGGCCCGCGCGGCGGAGGTCGGCGTGGATGGATTCATCGTCCCGGACCTTCCGCTGGAGGAGTCCGGCGCGCTCGGGGACGCCGCCGCGGCGAAGGGGCTCTCGCTGGTCCTGCTCGCCGCGCCCACCACCCCTCCGGCGCGACTCCGGGAGATCGGCGAGCGCACCCGCGGGTTCCTCTACTTCGTGAGCATCACGGGGGTGACCGGCGCCCGCGCGGCGCTCCCGGCCGATCTCCCGGCCCGGCTCGATGCGGTCCGGGCCGCGAGCCGGGCTCCGGTCGCCGTGGGCTTCGGCATCTCCGCGCCCGAGCAGGCCCGCGCCCTCGCCGAGCACGCCGACGCGGTCGTGGTGGGCAGCGCGCTGGTCGAGGAGATCGCCCGGTCGGGCGGGCGAGCGGAAGGCCCGGTGGCGCTGGTGCGGTCGCTGGCCGAGGCGGTACACGCGGTCCGCGCCTCGTAAAGGCACGCCCGGCGCACAGCGGGTGCCTCGACGAGGTGGCCGGGCGATGCGATCCGCCCCGTCGCCCGGAAGCGTCGCCTGGTCCGTGAGCCGACGCGGCGATGGCCGCGAGGCCGGTGGCCAGCCCCATCAGCGGAGGAGACGCCGGTGCCCTTCAGCCGAGCGCCACAACCAGCGCATCGGCGAACCGCTCGGCGGCCCCGGGGCTGGTCTCGAGAAAAAGGGTCGGTTCCACCAGCTCGAGTTCCATCACCTCGAGGCGACCCCCTCGCACCACGCCGTCCACGCGGGCGTAGAGGGTCTCCTGTCGCGACGCCTCGAGTGCACGCGTCGCCGCGTCGATGATCGCCGGGGGCGCTGCGGCGGGACGGAAGACCCCTCCGAACTCCTCCTGGACCCGGAAGTCACCGCGCCCCGGTCGCTTCAGGACCGCATGGCTGTACCGGCCCCCGAAGAAGAGGAGCGACCACTCCCCTTCCGACACCAGCTCCGGAAGGAACGGCTGGACCAGACAGTCCATCGTCTCCAGCTGGTGGGCGAAGCGCTCCGCGTCCGGAGCGCTCGCGGTTGTACGCCAGGTCGCGAAGGCGCCTCCGGAGACGCTGGGTTTCACCACCACCTCGCTCCAGCCCGCCTCGCGGAGCAGAGCGCCGAGCTCAACCCCCGAGCCACGGGCGGCATGACGGGTCGGAACGATGGTCACCCCGCGTGCCTCGATCTCGAGCAGGTACTTCTTGTCCACGTTCCAGCGGACCGCGGGCGGGGGATTGAGGAGGCGAATGCCGGACTGCTCGATGCCCTCGACCCAGCGAAGAAAGTCGGGAAGTCGGAGATGGTAGTCCCAGGTCGAGCGGAGCACGAGCGCGTCCAGGCCCGCCGGCAGCGACTCGGTCCAGACCACCGGAACGACCTCGATGCCGCGTCCCGAGAGCGCGGGAACGCCGGAGCGGTCGTCCGGGGTCAGCTCCCGGTACGCCTCGGAGGTCACGAATCCGAGTCGACATCGAGGACGACCGCTCACTGAGGCGCGCTCCATGGTCGCGGCGGGCCCCATGCCGGCTCCGCTCAGCTCGAGCTAAGTCCAGCCTCCCAGAACGGCGCCAGCGCGTCGACGCATTCCTCGAGCCAGCGCACCCGGTCTGCGGTGAAGGCCTGCGCGTTCGCGCTCTCCACGTCGACCGTCCCGAGCACCCCCGAGGGGGCGACGACCGGGAAGATGGCCTCGGCCCGGGTCCCCTCCAGCGTCGGCAGGTGCCGCGGATCGGTCCGGACGTCCTGCATCACGACCGGGCGGCTGCTCGCGATGGCTGCCCCCGTCAGGCCCTCGGTGCGAGCGAACCGCGGGTGGGACGGAGGACCCGGTCCGGACCAGCCACGGACCTCCACCTCCTCGGTCCCCACGTCGTAGAGGCCCACCCACCGGAAGCGGCCAGACCGGCGGAGGATCTGCGCCAGCTCGCGCGCGAGCACGGCCCGCTCGTCCGGGTGCGCCAGCCGCTCGGCGAGGAGCGCCACGGTGCCCTCGGCGTCGCGCTCGGGTCCGGGCGCGATCTCCAGCAGCAGCTCCAGCGCCTCCAGGTACGACTCCAGCCCGCGGCCCGCGCACAGCGCCGCCCGGACATCGGCGAGCACGCTCGTCCGCCGCCACGGCTCGCGCTTGCTGACGTCCGACAGGTGCACCTCGATGCAGGGCAGCGACACCGCGGCCACCGCGTCCCGGAGCGACCAGGCGTAATGGGTCAGCGCCCCGGGGTTGAAGAGCACGCCGTCGGCCCAGCGTCGCTCGGCATGGAGCCGGTCGATCAGCGCCCCCTCGTGGTTGCTCTGGAAGGTTCGCACGTGCGCCCCGAGGGCCACGGCACGCTCGCCGATGCGCGCGTCGATCTCCTCCAGGGTCGCCCGACCGTAGACCGCTGGCTCTCGCTCGCCGAGCAGGTTCAGATTCGGGCCGTGCAGCACCAGCACGCGCATCAGAGGGACTCCAGCGCGCGGTCGATGGCGAACGCGAGATGCTCGTCCGGAAGGGACCGCTCGATCACCCCACGTCCGATCCCCTCGAGGATGACGTAGCGGACCTTCCCCGCGCTCGGCCGGGACAAGAAGGCCAGCGCGGCCCGCACCTCGTCGCGTGCCGGTGTCGGCACCGGCGGAGGCCGGGGAAAGCGCGCCAGCACCGCCTCGATGCGCCGGGCCTCCTCCGACCCCAGCCGGCGCAGACGCTCCGAGACCGCGACCGCCGCCCGCATCCCCAGGACCACCGCCTCACCGTGGGACAGCGGTCCGTGGCCGGTGGCCGCCTCCAGCGCATGGCCCACCGTGTGGCCGAAGTTCAGGAGCATCCGCGGCCCGCGCTCCAGCTCGTCCTCGGACACCAGCCGTCCCTTCAGGGCCGCGGTGCGACCCACCACCCCGGCCCAGCCCTCGTCATCCGCCGGGCCACTCCCCAGCACCGGCAGCGCCGCCTCGAGCTCGCTGAACAGCTCGCCGTCGAGCACCAGCGCGGTCTTCACCACCTCGGCGAGGCCGTTCCACCGCTCGCGCACGGGCAGCGTCCGCAGCGTCGAGACGTCGGAGAGGACCCGCACCGGCGGATGGAAGGCGCCGATGAGGTTCTTTCCCAGCGGATGGTCGATGGCCACCTTGCCGCCGATCGACGAGTCGACCTGCGCGAGCAGCGTCGTCGGGGCGTGCAGGAGCCGCAGCCCGCGGTGGTAGGTGGCGGCGACGAAGCCCGCGAGGTCGCCAACCACGCCGCCGCCGAGCGCGAGCACCGTGTCGCCGCGGCCGAGACCCGCCTGGATGAGACCGGTCCACAGGGCGTCCGCCTGGGCGAGGGTCTTGCTTCCCTCACCGGCGGGGATCTCCAGCAGCACCGGATCCAGCCCTGCCCCGGCGAGCATCGCCCGCACCCGGTCTCCCCACAGGGGCCGGACGTTGGCGTCGGTGACCACCGCCACCCGTCCGGTGATGCCGGTGCCCGCCGGATCCTCGGCGAGGCTCGCGAGCACCCCCGGGGCGATGTCCACGAAGTAGGCCCCGGCGCGCGACTGGACCGTCACCCTCACGGAGCGGCCCCGGGCCGGACCAGCGGCCCCTGCAGCGACCGGAGGAGACCGACCAGCGCTCCCGCGACGCCGTCCGGCGGCAAGCCCTGGGTGTCGAGCGTCAGGTCCGCCCGCCGGTACAGGTGACGGCGCTCGCCGAGGATCTTCTCCAGCGCGGAGCCCGCGTCCCCGGCCAGCAGCGGCCGGTGCGCGGTCTGGCCCCCGAGCCGGGCGAGCAGCGTCTCCTTCCGGGCGGTGAGGCCCAGCACCACCCCGCTGCTCCGCATGGTCCGCCAGGCAGCGTCGCCCAGCACCACGCCTCCGCCGGTGCCGACGACCGCCGCCGGCCCCTTCGCTGCCGAGCCCACCGCCTCCGCCTCCAGCGCGCGGAAGCGGGCCTCGCCCTCGGTGCGGAACAGCTCCGCCACCGACCTCCCCGCCCGCTCCTCGACGATGGCATCCAGGTCCACGAAGGGCAGTCCCAGGAGCACCGCGAGCCGGCGCCCGGCCTCGGTCTTCCCCGAGCCCATCGGCCCCACGAGCCACACGTGTCCGGGCCGCGTCCGGGCCGAGAGCCGGAGGCGCGCGAACGCTGGCCGGAGCCCGTCCATCGTGTCGCCGCCCAGCGCCTCGAGCAGCGCGTCGGCCAGCGCGAGCGCGAGCACCGCCTCGGTGACGACACCGGCCGCCGGGACGGCGCAGGTGTCGCTCCGCTCGACGTGGGCGGCGACGAGATCCAGCGTCCCCAGGTGCACCGAGGGGAGCGCGGCCGGGACGGTGGAGATGGGCTTCATCACCGCGCGGAGCACCACCGGCTCGCCGTTGGTGATTCCGCCCTCCAGCCCGCCGGCGTGGTTGCTGGTGCGGGAGAGCCGGTCACCGGAGAGCACGATGGGATCGTGCGTCTCGCTTCCGTAGGCCCTCCCTCCGCGGATGCCGTCGCCGATCTCCACCGCCTTGATCGCCTGGATCGAGAGCAGCGCGCCCCCCAGTCGCCCGTCGAGCTTGCGGTCCGCCTGCACGTGCGAGCCGAGGCCGGGCGGGACCCCGGTGGCGATCACCTCGATGACCCCGCCCAGCGTGTCGCGGCGCCGCTGCGCCTCCTGGATCGCCTGCACCAGCCGGTCGGAGCCGCGGGCGGTGAGCGCGCGCGTCTCGGTCTCGTCGGCGCGGAGCGCCAGCGCCTCGGCGTCCTCCCGGAAAAGCTCCGGCGCGACGTCCGTCGCCGGATCGGCCTCGGCGGTCCCGATGCTGCGCACGTAGCTCCCCACCTGGATCCCCAGCTCGCGAAGCAGGGCCCGGGCGGCGGCGCCGAGCGCCACCCGCATCGCCGTCTCCCGCGCCGAGGCCCGCTCCAGGATGTCGCGCAGGTCGGCCGTGCGCCCGTACTTCAGAGCGCCTGCGAGATCGGTGTGCCCCGGGCGCGGAACCTGCACCGGACGGGGATCCGGGCCTCCTGGAGCGGGGCTCATCCGCTCGGTCCAGTTCTCCCAGTCGCGGTTGCGGATCGAGCAGGACGC
>DASROG010000359.1:0-2619 GCA_035646995.1 Myxococcaceae bacterium | reverse complement strand
GCCCCGTTCTCGACCCCGGAGAGACGCGTCCGCGCCTCCTCCCAGCTCGCCCGCGCCCGGGCCAGCACCTCGCGAGCCTCGAGCAGGCATTCCTCGGCGTAGCGGTCCGCCTGCTCCCGGAGCCGGTCGAGCTCGAGCTGGTTCCTCCGCTCGGACTCCCGGAGCAGCGTCTCCCGCGCCGCGGACAGCGCCCGCTCCTGGGCGTGGGCGACCGAGATGGCCGCCGGCGGCCGGAGCTGCCCCTCGCGTGCCGGCACCCGGGCGAGCAGCGCCGCGTCCTCGGGCGGCAGCGCCCGGAACCCGTCCCGCTCCCGGAGGAGCACCAGGTGCAGGAGGCGCTCCTCGGGGAGCAGCCCCGTGGCCTCGAAGCGATAGACGAACCACCAGCCCTCGCCTCCGGCCAGCCGGGCCAGCCGCGAGGGGAGGCCGGAGGCGTCGAGCTGGAGCCAGTGCACCCCGTCCGCCGGGCTCGCGCGCACCGCTCCCGCGGCCACGCTCACCGTGCGGCCGCGGGCGTCCTTCCGCAGGACGTGACGGGCGAAGGCGCGGGCGTTTCGCCGGTGCCGGTCCACCGCCGCCTCCGCCTCCTCGCCGGCCAGCCGCAGCCGCCGGCGCACCTCGCCGTCGAACCGCTCGAGGAGCAGCGAACGGGCCTGCGTCATGCGCGCGTCGATCCGGTGTTCCAGGTCCTCGCGGAGGGCGTCGAAGGCGCGGGCGATCTCCTCCGTCGATCGGCACGACTGGTAGATGTCCAGGACCCGCTTCTCGAAGTCGATCCCGGTCTCCAGCGCCCCGAGGATCTCGTCCGAGGCGCCGAACACCCCGTCGAAGAGGTGGAGCTTCCGTTCCAGCAGCTCGTACAGCCGGGCGTCCGCCGCGTTCTGCCGGTTGAGGAAGTTGAGGACCAGCACGTCCCGCTGCTGCCCGTAGCGGTGGCAGCGGCCGATGCGCTGCTCGATGCGCTGCGGGTTCCAGGGCAGGTCGTAGTTCACCACCAGGTTGCAGAACTGGAGGTTGAGCCCCTCGGCTCCGGCCTCGGTCGAGAGGAGGATCTGGGTACGCTCGCGGAACTCGTCCACCAGGGCCTGCCGCTCCTCGGGCGTCCCGGCGTCGCCGGAGAGGAGCGAGATGCGCCCTGCCCAGCCGTGCGCGCCGAGCAGCTCGGCGAGGTAGGCCTGCGTGCGGCGCGACTCGGTGAAGACCACCGCCTTCTCCGGCCACTGGTGCGCGCTGGCGACGGTGAAGAGCCGGTCCAGCGCCCGCTTCAGCGCCTCGCCCTTGGCGTTCACCCGGATCGATTCGGCGCGCGCGGCGTACCGCTCCAGCTCGGAGGCTTCGGCCTGGAGCGCGGCCAGGGTCGGCAGGGCGGGGCGGCCCGGCTCCTCCTCCCAGGCCTCCGTCTCCTCGGCCCAGCCGCTCGTCTCCTCGGGCTCGAGGAGTCCCAGATCCTGGGCGCCGCGGTTTGCCGCGTCGATGCGCTGGCGCAGGCTCTCGGCCAGATGCCGGAGGGTGGGGGCGATGGCGTACGTCGAGGAAGCGAGGAGCTTCCGGTACACCAGGGTGAGGAGAGTTCGCTTCCCGGGCTCGATCGCCGCGGCCTCGCTGCGGCGGAGGTACTCGGACACCTCGTCGTAGAGCGACTGTTCCTCGGCGGAGGGCGCGAAGTCCTCCACCATGCTCCGGCGATTGGTGAAGCGAACGTACTCCCGCACCTGCCGGCGCAGCGTGCGGTGCACGACCGGGGAGAGGCGCTCGCGGAGCTCCTGAACCGGTCCCTCGGGGAGGCCGCCCACCTCCGGATCGACCGAGTAGCGGCTCTTGAAGGCGTGCTCCGGGCCGAGGATCTGCTCGTGGAGGAAGGACATCAGCCCGAACAGCTCCATCAGCTCATTCTGGAGCGGGGTGGCAGTGAGGAGCAGCTTCGGCCGGTCGCGCAGGGCGTCCCGGAGGGCCCGGGCGACTTTGTTCCCCGCCCGGTGCGCGTTCCGGAGCCGGTGAGCCTCGTCGATCACCACCAGGTCCCAGGGGAGCTGCCGGATCTGCTCGGCCCGGCCCGCGGCAAACGGGTGGCTGGCGACGACCGGCACCGGTTGCTCGAAGGGGTTGTGCCCCGGGCGCACCGCCCGCCCGTCGACGATCACCGAGTCGAGCTCGAACTTCTCCCGGAGCTCCGCCTGCCACTGCGCGCGCAGGGTGGCGGGGGTGAGCACCAGGACCCGTCCCTTCCCCTCGGCCACCAGCTGGGCGAGGACGATTCCCGCCTCGATGGTCTTCCCCAGCCCCACCTCGTCGGCGAGCATGCATCCGCCCCGGGGCAGCGACTCGAGCGCGAACGCCGCCGCCTCCACCTGGTGCGGATTGAGGTCGACCCGAGCCTCCGAGAGCGCCGCGGCGAGCCGGTCCGTGGCCCGGCCTGCCCTGAGCGCCAGCTCCTCGGCCAGCAGCCGCTGATGAAACCGCGTGAGCGGGGTCTCCGCCGCGACCTTCTCCCGGACCGGCTCCGTCACTCCACCCACCCCTCGTCGAACAGGGCCCGCCGACAGGCCCCGGGGCCGAACTCTATCGCGACTGACTTCGGGGGCCCCGCGTGCGAACCTCCGGGCGCATGCGGGTCCGTGC
>DASROG010000358.1:0-4238 GCA_035646995.1 Myxococcaceae bacterium | reverse complement strand
CCGGGGATCCGCGAGAGGACCTCCTGGGCCGAGCGGCCCACCGCCTCCAGACGCTCCGGGTTCGCGGCGCTGATCCGCAGTCCCA
Organism: Myxococcaceae bacterium; assembly: GCA_035646995.1. Lineage (GTDB taxonomy): Bacteria > Myxococcota > Myxococcia > Myxococcales > Myxococcaceae > RPRB01. The sequence goes on along the minus strand of DASROG010000358.1, from coordinate 4,153 downwards.
CCGGCGTGCGGATCCCGGTTGAGACCATGTCCAGGCGGGACCGGACCGGAGCCGTCCACGCGCTTCTCCACCCGGGGAGGCGGGCAGCACGGTCCAGCTGCTGGACCAGCTCGGCGGTGGTGGGCGGGCGCTCCTCCGGCCAGGCCCAGCGGAGCACCGCGCGGAGCGGGGCCGGCGCCCAGCCCGAGTACCACCGCGGCGCCGCGACGCGGGGCCACTGCTCCCGCGGTCGCAGACGGACGGTGGTCTCGGCCATCGAGAGCGGCGCCGGGTCGGTGGCCGTGTCCGCCCGGCCCATCTTCCCGAACACGGTGGCCACCTCCGGCGCCGCGGCGAGCGCACGGTCCTGGCGCTGGAGCTGCCAGGGAAGCTCCTCGTGAGGCGCGCCGGGCAGCGTGGTGGGCATGAAGAGGAGATCTCCCTCGTCGATCCGGGGCAGGAACTCGCGTCCCAGGCCGGGGAGAAGGGGCAGGCAGGAGAGGAGAGCCGCCCCGGCGATGGCCAGCGTCCAGACCGGGCGCCGGAGCGCCACCTGCACGAAGGGCCGGTAGAGGCGGACCAGCCCCGCGGTCAATGGATTCGAGAACTCGGGCACCACCGGCGGACGGAGCAGCCGATCCCGCAGCGCCGGGCCGACGGTGAGCGCGACCAGTGCTGCCCCGGCGATGACCAGGGTCTTGCTCGCCGCCAGCGGGCGGAGCAGCCGGCCGGTCTCGCCCCCGAAGCCCAACACCGGGAGGAAGGACAGCGCGGTGATGATCAGCGCCGTAAGGATGGCGGGAGCGAAGGTTCCGGCCGCGGCACGCAGCGCCGAGCGTCGCTCCTCCTCCGGGGCCGCGGCGGGAAGCTGCTCCAGCCGCCGATGACAGGCTTCCAGCGCCACCACCTCGGCGTCCACCGCCAGCCCCAGCGCGATGCCGATGCCTCCGATGCTCATCAGGGTCGCCGGCACCCCGAGGAGGCGCATCGCGCCGAGAGCGAAGAGCACCACCACCGGCAAGGCGAGGAGCGGCACCGCCGCGGCCCGGGGCGAGAGGAGGAACACCAGCACCACCAGGACCAGCACTGCCATCTCCTCGACGAGGCCCTGGCCGAGCGTGTGGTGGATGCGATCGATCACCTCGGAGCGATCGTGCACCGTCAGCAGCTTCACCCCCGGGGGCAGCCTCGAGCGAAGCCCTTCCACCGTCCGGTGAACGTCGGCCAGCAGGGCACGGACGTTCGCCCCGCGGTCGGCCACCACGATGCCCCCCACCGCGGGGTACTGCCCGCCGAAGTCCGCGAGCCCCATCGCGGGCGCGCGACCGATGCGCAGCTCGGCGACGTCGCGGAGGCGGAGCCCGCCGCGGAGGGCGACCTCGCGCAGGCTGGCCAGGCTGGCGGTCGCCTCACCGGCGAGCGCCGCGCGCACCGCGGCCGTCACCTCCGAGACCGCGAGACCCCGCTCCCGGAGCCGCTCGGCGCTGACGTCGATCACCACCTCCTCGGTCTCCCCACCCACCGTGGCCACCTCGGCCACCCCGGGCAGCGCGGCCAGCGCGGGCCGGAGGACGTCTTCCTGAAGCCGGCGCAGGCTGACCCGGGTCTCGGCGTGGGTGGGGTCGAAGAGCGCGTACTGGAACACCCACCCGGTGCTGGAGGCGACCGGGCCGACCTGGATCCGCGCAGCCACCGGAAGCACCGCCCGGGAGTGCTCGAGCGCCTCGAGCACGGCGCGGCGCGCAGAGGCGGCGTCGGTAGCCGGGGAGAGCACGACGTCCAGGTAAGCCATGCCGGCCATCGACGCGCCGCGGACGGCGCTGGCCCCCTCGAGCGGCGTCAGCAGCCGGAGCACCGGCGCCGTCACCTGCTCCGACACCTCGCCCGCCGGATGCCCCATCCACTCCACCACCACGCCGATCCGTGGGTCAGACAGCTCGGGGAGCACGTCCGCCGGGGCCAGGCGCCTCGCCGCCTCGGCGGCCAGGGCCAGCAGGAGCGCCGCCCCGAGGACGGTCCAGGGGCGCCGGCTGCTCCAGTCGATCAGGCGGGCGATCACCGCCCGGCGGCCTCGGCCTCCGGAGGCTGCCGCAGGTCTGCATCGAGGAAGAAGGCACCGCGGACCACGACGCGATCGCGCTCCTCCACCCCGGAGACCACCGTGGCCTGCCCGTCCGGCGCCTCACCGAGGCGGACGGGGCGGGCCTCGAAGCCGGGCCCACCTCGCGCGACGACCAGGACGTACGGGCCCTTCTCCGAGCGGAGCACGGCGGAGGACGGAAGCACCAGCGCCTGCCGGGGCCGTGCCTCGAGCGAGACCCACCCCGTCTGTCCAGGGTGCAGTGGCGGCCGCCCGCGCGCGGTCTCGAAGCTCGCCTTCCACAGCTCGCCGTCCCAGCCGACGGCAGGCTCCGCGGTTCGCCGGACCGACGATGGCCGGTCCGGGTCGGCGCCCGGCCGGAACGCACCGCTGGCTCCGGGTTCGAGCTCGGCCACCGCGTCCTCGGGCACCAGCGCCATCACCTTCCCCGTCGCGTCCACCCAGGCGGGCACGGCGCGGCGCTCGCCGAGGGTGCGGCGGCGCGCCACCTCCACCGTCCCCCGGGGAAGCTCGGCCGAGCGTTCTGCCGCCGGCGACCGCTGGGGGCCCGGCGCGACGGCGGCGACCAGCGCCATCCCACAGAGGGGGCAGTCTCCGGGGCGGAGGCGATGGACGTCCGGGTGCATGGGGCACACGTAGTCCGCCCCGGGGCCGGCTCGCTGTGAGCGGAGCGCGAGCCCGGCCATCACCGCCGCGCCGAGCGCGCCGGCGAGGAGCGCGGCCCGGGCGAACAGCGGCCACCGCGCCCCGCTCACGGACGGACCCCGTGCCGCTGACACCAGCGCACCAGGATGTAGATCGCCCACACCCGCGACCAGTAGAGCCCGGGCGCGCCGCCGCGGAACGCCTCCCACAGCCGCCCCACCGCCTCGGGCTGCAGCCCGGCCGCGCGGACCGCCTCCGGATCGCGCAGCGTTCGATCCACGTCGCCGCTCAGGCCCTGGCGGATCCACCGGTCGTAGGGAAGCACGAATCCACGCTTCGGCCGCTCGAACAGCGCCGGGTCCAGCCCGCGCAGTCCGATGCGCCGGAGCATCGCCTTGCGGAGCACCGGCTCGTACCGGGAGGCGTCGGGCAGCCGGAGCACCGTCTCCAGCAGCACCTGGTCCACCAGCGGAAGGCGCTGCTCGATCGACGCCGCCATGCTCGCCGCATCGTTGTCGGGGAGGAGCCGCTCTCCCAGGAAGAGGCGCTGCTCGAGGACGCTGATCGCCGCGAGCTGGGACCGGCCTCGCACCTCCATCTCCAGCCGGGCGCGGAACGGCGCCGGGAGCCCGTCCACCAGGGCTTCCGCGAGCTCGGGGCCGAGGAGCTGGCGCTGGAACTCCGGCAGGAACAGCGCGTAGGCCAGCTGGTAGAGCGCGAGCAGGTCGTCCCCCCGGCGCACCATCTCCGGCAGCTTGGCCCAGCGCGTCTGGCGGGGGATCGCTCCCTGCTCTCGCTGCAGCGCCATCAGTGCCAGCTCGGCGGTCCGCACCAGCGCCGCGCGCGGCAACCAGGACAGCCTTCGGGCCCACCGCTGCAGCACCGGCAGGTCGTGGAAGCTGGTGTAGCCGCCGAACAGCTCGTCGCCGCCGGTGCCCACCAGCGCCACGGTGAAGCCGGCGTCCCGCACCGCGCGGGACATGAAGTAGGAGTTGAGCCCGTCGAAGGTGGGCTGGTCCAGGCTGTCCAGCGCCTGCTCCATCTGGCCCAGGAAGCGCCCCTCGGTGAGCAGCACCTCCTGGTGCTCGGTGCCGATCGCCTGGGCGATGGCCCGGGCCGCCTGCCCTTCGTTGTACTCCTCCTCTTCGAAGGCGAGGGTGAAGGTGTGCACCGGGCCCCGCGCCGCACGGCGGGCGAGATTCGCCACCGAGGAGGAATCGATCCCGCCGGAGAGGAACACCCCCAGCGGGACGTCGGAGACGAGGTGCAACCGCACGCTCTCCTCCAGCGCCGCGGCCAGCTCCTCCTCGGACGCCTGGGGGCCGGTGCCCGCCGGAGGCAGCGACCAGTAGGCGCCCGACCGGACGAGCGACCCGTCCTCCCGGTACTGCGCCAGCTCCCCCGGGAGCAGCGACTCGATGCCCTGCA
>DASROG010000357.1:0-12720 GCA_035646995.1 Myxococcaceae bacterium | reverse complement strand
CTCCTGCGCCGCTCCGCGAGCCTCCTCCTGGTGCGGGGGATTCCGCAGGCGTCCCCCTGGGTTCGGGGGGATGACCCTGGTCGCTAGCGCACGGCCGCGCGAGGAGACGCGGCGGGGGCATTGACGCCGGAGCACAGGCAGCGTATCCGACAGGCTCGTGCGACGGCCCCGCGGCGCGGTGAACCTGGTCAACCTGACCCTGACCGCCGCCCTTCTTTCCGGTGCCTACCTGGGCTGGCTCTGGGTTCCCCTCTGGCTCGACGACCTGGACGTCCGCGAGGTGCTCGCCGCGGGCCTGGGGCAGCTGACGGCGGAGACCGCGGCCCTGGATGCACCGGCCGTCCAGAAGATGGTCGCCCTCCGCCTCGCCAACGTGGGCTACCACTGGGAGGACGAAGGGGGGCGCCAGGTCCAGGTGCCAGGGCTGGGCGTCGAGCCCAAGGAGGTGCAGGTCGAGCGCGGGAAGGACGGCAGGTCGGGCCGGCTCACGCTCGACTACGAGCGGACGGTCAAGCTCAAGCCGCTGGAGCGCTACTGGACGGTGCGCTTCCACACCACGCGCGAGGGGACCATCAGGCCGTGAACCCCTTCTCGCCGCGCAGCCTGCTGACCACCGAGGGGATGTCCCGGCACGACATCGAGCTGCTCTTCGGCCGGGCCCGGCTCCATGCCCGAGGGCTCCGGGCGGGCACCCCGCTGCGCTCGCTGGCCGGCCGGGTGGTGGCAAACCTCTTCTTCGAGAACAGCACCCGCACCCGACTGTCCTTCGAGCGCGCGGCCAAGGCGCTCGGCGCGGACGTCCTCAACTTCAACGCCTCGACCTCCAGCGTGTCCAAGGGCGAGTCGCTGGTGGACACGGTGCGGAACGTCGAGGCGCTCGGAGCGAACATCATCGTCCTCCGCCACCCGGCCTCCGGGGCCGCCCACCTCGTCTCCGGGAAGGTGCGCTGCTCGGTGGTGAACGCGGGTGACGGCACCCACGCCCATCCCTCGCAGGCCCTCCTCGACGCCTTCACCCTCCACGAGCGCTGGGGGACGCTGGAGGGGAAGACGGTGGCCATCGTCGGCGATGTGCTCCACAGCCGGGTGGCGCGGAGCAACCTCTACTGTCTCACCACGCTCGGCGCGCGGGTGGTGGTGGCCGGTCCCCCCACGCTGGTGCCGGTGGGGCTCGAGGGGCTCGGGGCGCAGGTGCTCCCCTCCGTCGACGCCGCGCTGGAGGAGGCGGACGCGGTGATGATGCTCCGGGTCCAGCTCGAGCGGCAGAAGGAATCGATGTTCCCCACCTCCGCCGAGTACGCCCGCGCGTTCGGCCTCACCCTGGGGCGGGCCCGCTCGCTCAAGCCGGAGGCGGTGGTGATGCACCCCGGGCCGGTGAACCGGGGCGTGGAGCTCGCGCCGGAGGTGGCCGACGGTCCGGGCAACGTCATCCTCGAGCAGGTGGCGAACGGGGTCGCGGTGCGGATGGCCATCCTGGAGGCGTGCGGATGAGCAAGCCGATGGTCATCCGCGGCGGAAGGGTCATCGACCCGCGCAACCGCGTCGACGGGGTCCGGGACGTGCGGCTGGAGGACGGAAGGGTTGCCGCTGTGTCCGAGCGGCCGCTCCCGCTCGACGGGGCCGAGGAGGTGCAGGCCCAGGGTCTGTGGGTCACCCCGGGCTTCATCGACCTCCACGTGCACCTGCGCGAGCCGGGCGAGGAAGCGAAGGAGACCATCCTCTCCGGGACGCGCGCGGCGGTGGCGGGCGGCTTCACCGCGGTGGCGGCGATGCCCAACACCCTACCGGTCAACGACTCGGCGCTGGTGACCAGGCTCGTCCGCCAGCGAGCGGCCGAGGCGAACCTGGCGCGGGTCTATCCGGTGGGTGCGATCAGCAAGGGTCTGCGCGGGGAGGAGATGGCGGAGCTCGGCGCGCTCGGGGACGCGGGCTGCGTGGCGGTGACCGACGACGGACGCCCGGTGATGAACGCCAGCCTGATGCGGAGGGTGCTGGTCTACACCGCGCCCCTCCGTCTTCCGGTCATGGTGCACGAGGAGGACCTGACGCTCTCCGCCGGGGGGGCGCTGACCGAGGGTCCACGGGCCACGCGGCTGGGTCTCCTCCCGATCCCGCGCTCGGCCGAGGTGGTGATGGTCGCCCGAGATCTCGTATTGCTGGAGGAGGTCGGAGGGCGGCTCCACGTCGCACACCTGAGCTGCGCCGCCAGCGTGGCGCTGGTTCGCGAAGCGAAGCGGCGGGGGCTGCGCGTCACGGCCGAGGCCGCGCCCCACCACTTCACCCTCACCGACGAGGCGGTGGAGGGCTGGAACACCCACGCCAAGATGAACCCGCCGCTGCGCCACCCGGAGGACGTGGCCGCCATCCGGGAGGGGCTGGCCGACGGGACCATCGACGCCATCGCCACCGACCACGCCCCGCACGGCATCATGGACAAGCAGGTGCCCTACGCCGAGGCGGCCAACGGGGTGATCGGCCTGGAGACGGCCCTTCCCCTCACCCTGGAGCTGGTCCGGGCGGGGGTCCTCGGCCCGGTGCGGGCGATGGAGCTGCTCACCTCGGGACCGGCCGTTGCCTTCGGGCTCCCCGGCGGGCACCTCGCGCCCGGCGCGCCGGCGGACGTGACGTTAGTGGACCCCGGCGCCGAGTGGACGGTCGAGGCGGCGCGGTTCCAGTCCAAGAGCCGGAACACTCCCTACGAGGGCCGGAAGGTTCTCGGGCGGGTCGTGCGGACCGTGGTGGGGGGCCGGACGGTGTGGCCTCTCGAGGAGACACGATGACGAAGCGAGCCATCCTGGCTCTGGCAGACGGGACGACGTTCGAGGGCCGGGCGTTCGGCTCCACCGGCGAGACGGTGGGCGAGGTGGTCTTCAACACCTCGATGAGCGGCTACCAGGAGATCCTCACCGACCCCTCCTACGTCGGCCAGATCGTCACCATGGCTGCCCCGGAGATGGGCAACGTCGGGACCAATCCGGTCGACGACGAGAGCGCCCGGCCGCACGCCGTGGGAATGATCGTCCGCTCGCTGTCCGAGGCCGCGAGCAACTGGCGGGCCGCGGAGACGCTCGACGCGTACCTCCAGCGCCACCGGGTGGTGGGGCTTCAGGGCATCGACACCCGGAAGCTCGTCCGCCACATCCGGACCCGAGGGGCGCAGATGGGCGTCATCTCCAGCGAGGGCCACTCCGCGGCCGCGCTGGTCGAGCGCGCCCGCCGGGCGCCCGGCATGGAGGGCCAGGACCTGGTGACGGGGATCAGCACCCGCAAGCCGTACGTCTTCACCGAGCCGACCCCTTCGGTCTTCACCCTGGGTCGGCCGTCGCCGCAGCTGCGGTTCGAGGTGGTGGCGTACGACTACGGTCTGAAGAAGGCGATGATCCAGCTCCTGGTCGAGGCCGGCTGCCGGGTGACGGTGGTTCCTGCGGCGACGCCGGTCGAAGAGGTGCTGGCCAAGCGGCCCCACGGCGTGTTCCTGACCAACGGCCCCGGAGATCCGGCGGCAGTGGCGGGGGCGGACCGCGCGGTGGCGGCGCTCCTGGGCAAGGTGCCGGTCTTCGGCATCTGCCTGGGGCACCAGATCCTCGCACGGGCCATCGGGGGGACGACCTACAAGATGAAATTCGGTCACCGCGGAGCGAACCAGCCGGTGAAGGACCTCCTGACCGGGAAGGTGGAGATCACCGCCCAGAACCACGGCTTCGCGGTGGACGAGGCCTCGGTGAAGGGGAAGGCGAACGTCACCCACCTCAACCTCAACGACCACACCGTGGAGGGGCTGGAGATCCCGGACGCCCGGGCCTTCAGTGTCCAGTATCATCCCGAGTCGAGCCCCGGCCCGCACGACGCGCGGCATCTCTTCGCCCGCTTCACGCAGGCGATGGCACGCTAGATTCGCCGGCCCAGCCCCCGGGATTTCTCCATTGTCCTACCAACCGTACCTGGACCAGCTCATCGCGTTCGCCAGCTCCGAGGAGCGGAAGCCCGACCTCCTCGCCGCCAAGGCCGAGTACTTCCAGCGCACCGGTGAGGTCTTCGAGGACGACAAGCAGTTCGAGATGAGGATGGCGTCCTTCCTCGACCATTACCTCTTCGATCGGCAGCGGCCGGCGAGCGGGAAGACTCCGGCCCAGGAATTCCTGGAGGCGCGCTCGGCGGCGGAGGACCCGGCCGAGCTCGCAGCGTTCCGCAGCTTCACCGAGACGGTGCACGGGCTGTTCGAGGTCCGGAAGATCAAGCCCGGCACCGTCCGGCTGCGCGAGCTGTTCGGGGGGAAGGAATTCGACGTCACCGAGCGCCGGCACACCGTGGGGCTGGAGAAGGGCGACATCCTCGAGGCCCGGCTGATCCCCTTCGACGGCGCCCTGGTCTTCAGCTCGGCCTTCTGCTTCCACCCCCGCGAGGCGGTGAAGTCGATCAAGAAGGAAGTGAAGCGACGGAAGAAGGTCATGCCCGACGCGCCGCCCGTTCAGCTCACCTGGGAGGCGTCGAAGCGCGCTCTCAAGGCGGACCGGTACCGGCAGATCGCGGTGGACAAGATCTACGACTTCGAGTCGTCGCGGCTCTGACGTTCCCGGCCTGGGGTGGAGGAAGGCGGCGCAGAACGCGCGCCGGGTTGGCCCGCTCCGCCCACCATTCAGCAGGGCTGAATGAAGCGGCACACACCGTGCGCCCGCGGTCCCCATGGTCCGATCACGCAAACTGACGGACGATTCTGGGCCGTGCACTACTTGTTCGTGGCGTTCATGGTCTCGGCGGGCGTCAGGCTCCTGCATCGAGAACAACCGCAAAAGCGGCTGCGCTCGGTAGACGCTCGACGACGAGCCACCGCAGACCGTGGGCGCGTCACCTCAAGGAGCGGAATAGGACTGAAGGAACCGTACTGACGGAGGAGTTTCGATGAGAGCTGGTCTCGGGCCGATATTCCTGATCGTGGCGCTGTTCGGGTGTCATTCGAAGACGAAGGCAACCGCGGATCTTCTCGCCAGCTTGGATACCGAACTCTCGCGAACCGAGGTCGAAGCACAGAAGTGCCTGAGAAGCCTGGACGAGCGAAGTGAAATCCTTGCTCGCAACGTCTCGCTCCTCCACGACACTCACCAGAGAACGATGTTTCGAAACTACGCGAACGTCGTTCCTCTCGTACGTGCCGAAGGTCACGCCCGCAAGAGCTTCGATGCCTTCTTCAATCAGCTCCGTCGCTGTCAAGAGTTCGAAAGTCACGGCATCGCCTTGAGGGAGCGGCTCGTCGCAACAATCACCGTGAATGCAGGGTCGGTTCCGCAAGCATGGTTGGCACGGTCGGCATGGTTCGCGAAGGATCTTGTCGCAGCGAAGTCCCGTGCAAGTGACTTAACCGTCAAGGTCACGAAGCTTCTCGGGCAAGCCGACTCTGAGCTTGACCAGGTGAACGTGCTCCGTGGTCGGGGCTGCATCGTCCTTGGAAACTGCGGCGCGATTCGGCAAGCCGATGTCTTGGTCTCCGCCGAGGGAGAGACCGGGACGGTGGCTCCTTTATCCGCCAAAGGACTCTGATCTCCGGCCCGCCCCCTGACGAGCTCAGTCGTCTGTCGACGCTCTTCGCATGAGCACCGACAACCCCCGCTACCGGTAGAAGAGGTAGGTCGCGGTGTACGGCACCTTGGTCTCCGCCCCGACGCTCGCCGCGTCGCAGCCACCGGCCGGCGCGACGCCGCCGTGCGTCCCGATGCGCTGGACGAGCGTCACCCCCTGGAGGCCACCGGGCTGGCCGTTCGACTGCGCGGGGATCAAGAGCCAGAGAATCGCGCCGGCCTCGGGCGACGGCGCACGCTTCGCGTTCGGCGCGTCTCCCTTGGCACCGCTTCCGTCGTTCAGGGTCCAGGACGGCCCGGCGCCATGCTTTCCGGCGAGGCTGCCACCTGGCTCCGCGGACGCGTACAGGTCCGCCTCCGGGGCGACCAGCTTCCACTCCGCCGCGCCCGCCGATGTGGCCTGGCACCGATAGTTCTGCGTCCCCTTCGCGAAGAGCTGCAGCACGAGCGTGGCGCTCGCCGGCGCCTCGATCTCCGCGGGCACCGTGGGCCGGGCCGGGGCCGCGGGCTTGGCGGCTGGTGCCGCGGACTCGGTGGTGGCGCACCCGAGAACGGCGAGCAGGGGCACGGAAAGCAGGAAGCGGGTGACGGTCATCGAGAAAATCTCCTGGAAATGGAGCGCGCACCCTAACCGGTCCGCGCCGCTGAAGGGCGGATCAGTCGTCGCCCGGACTGATGACACACCCCGACCTCCGCCGTTGCCGACGGAACTTCAGCTTCAGGCGGCGACGATTCCCCGGTAGAGCCAGGTGATGCCCCCGGTGAAGGCCCGCGCCGAGCGCTCCTGGAAGACGCCCGCGCGGTCCATGAGCTCGAGGAACCGGTCTCCCGCGGGGAACGCCGCCGCCGTCCGGGGCAGGTACTCGTACGCGGCCCGGTTTCCGGTGAGGAACCCGCCCACGGTGGGCATCACCACCCGCGAGTAGAGGCGGTAGGACGCACCCCACAGCCCGTTCGGCTGGCCGAACTCGAGCACCAGCACCTGTCCGCCGGGCTTCACCACCCGGGACATCTCCCGGAGACACTGCACCGGGTCGTCCACGTTGCGGATTCCGAAGGAGATGGAGGACACGTCGAAGCTCGCGTCGGGGTAGGGAAGCGCCATCGCATCGGCGACCTCGAAGGTGACGTCGAGTCCGGCCGCCCGGGCCTTCTCCCGCGCTGGCCCCAGCATCGGGGCGCAGAAGTCGGTGCCCACCACCTCGGCGCCGGTGCGGCGAAAGGCCAGCGCCAGGTCCCCGGTGCCGGTGGCGCAGTCGAGCACCCGCATCCCCGGGCCGGTGCGCGCGGTGTTCACCGTGACGTGCCGCCACCACCGGTCCATCCCGAGGCTGAGGACGATGTTGGTGACGTCGTACCTCGTCGCGATGGACGAGAACATCTGCCGGACCTGCTCGCTCATGGCGAGACGGCCCGCACCGCCGGCACGGTGGACACCCGAGGGTGGAGACCACGGCCCACCGCCGCCAGCACCGCCGGCAGACGCTGCATCAGCTCGACGAACAGCTCGGGGGTCAGCGCCTGCCGCCCGTCGCAGAGCGCCTCCTCCGGCCGGGTGTGCACCTCCACCAGCAGGCCGTCGGCCCCCGCCGCTGCCGCCGCCAGCGCCATGGGGATGACCAGCTCGCGCAGCCCTGTCGCGTGGGAGGGATCGACCAGCACCGGAAGATGGCTTCGCTGCTTCACCAGCGCCACCGAGGCGAGGTCGAGCGTGTTCCGGGTCGCGGGCTCGAAGGTGCGGATGCCGCGCTCGCAGAGGATGACCTGGGTGTTGCCTCCGTCCAGCAGGTACTCGGCGGCGAGCAGCCACTCGTCCACCGTCGCCGCGAAGCCCCGCTTGAGGAGAACCGGGCGGCGCACCTTCCCCAGCGCCCGGAGCAGGGCGAAGTTCTGCATGTTCCGTGCGCCCACCTGGAGCACGTCCACGCGGTCGATCATCGACGGGAGCTGCGAGGCCTCCAGCACCTCGGCCACCACCGGGAGCCCGTGGCGCGCACCCGAGCGCCCGAGGATCGACAGCCCGGGCTCTCCCAGACCCTGGAACGCGTAGGGACTGGTCCGGGGCTTGAAGGCTCCTCCCCGGAGCAGATGCGCGCCCGCGGCCGACACCACCTCGGCGGTGGCCTCGGTCTGCGCCGCGCTCTCCACCGCGCAGGGTCCGGCAGCCACGACGAAGGCCGGCCCGCCGATCTCCACCGGGCCCACGCCGACCCGGGTGCCCGAGGGGCGGGCACTCCGCAGGACCCGCGCCGGCATCGAGGGATCAGCGGCAGGACTTGTCGGTCTCATCGAGATATGGAATTCAAGGGGTTCAAGGCTTCTTGAACTTCCCGTGCAGGGATAGCCCGCCGGACGTAGAACCTCAACTGCATCCGCGTCCAGCACTCGATGCGTCACCTCATGCAAGGAATCACCTCCGGTCGCGTGCAGGTCCTGGGCATCGCGGCCCGGGTGTCGCCTGGCGCCCGCCTGCCCGAGCCGTGGACGCTCTCCTGGTCCGACGGAGCGTGGAGCTGGGCCGGGACCGGAGTGTCGGCAGCCCTCCGGGCCCCCGACCATGTCCAGCTGCTCGAGGCGGTGGCCCGCTCCGAGGTCGTCGCCGAGGGAAGCGGCGCCCGTCCGCCGGCCCCGTGGTTCGGCGGCTTCGCCTTCGATCCCACGGCGGCCCTCGACCGGTGGTGGGAGGCGTTCCCCCCGGCGTGGGCTCTCGTGCCGCAGCTCCTGCTCGGGACGGACGGTCGCACGGCCGAGCTCGTCGCCTTCGCGCCGGTCGACGAGGCAGGCATCTCGGTCGCCCGCGAGCGCGCCGCCGCCGCCCTGGAGCAGGGAAGGGCGCGACTGGTGGAGGGGCCGCCCGCCGGCCCGGGCCGCCCCTCCGCGCGTCCGCCGCGGGTCCGCCCCCAGGACCGCACCGCCTGGGACGCGCTGGTCTCCGAGGCGCTCGCCGCCTTCGAGTCGGGACATCTGCGCAAGGTGGTCCTCGCCCGGGCGCTGGAGATCGAGGCGGACGCGCCTCTCGACGTCTCCGCGGTCCGCGAACACATGCGCTCCATCGCCGGCCCGGCCGTGGGGTACGAGCTGCGCGCGGCGGACGGCACCACGCTCCTCGGGGCGAGCCCCGAGCGGCTCTTCACCCTCGAGGCCGGGCGCCTGGAGACCCAGGCCCTGGCCAGCAGCGCCGCCCCGGGAGAGCTCGACCGGCTCACCGGCGGCCGGAAGGAGGCACGCGAGCACGCTGCCGTGGTGGAGAGCATCCGCGCCGCGCTGCTTCCCCTCTCCTCGGAGGTGGAGATCGGCACCGCGCCCGAGCCGCTCACGCTGGGCTACGTGTCGCACCTTCGAACCCCGGTGCGTGCCCGGCTCCGGCCAGGGGTCTCGCCGGCGGACGTGGTCCGCGCGCTGCACCCCACCGCCGCGGTGGGCGGAACGCCGCGCGACGAGGCCCTCGCCTTCCTCCGCAGCCACGAGCGCCTCGCCCGCGGCTGGTACGCCGGCGCCATCGGATGGCTCGGCCCCGATCGCGCCGATCTCCGGGTCGCGCTCCGCTGTGCCCTGGTCCGGGGCAACGCCGCGCGGCTCTTCTCCGGCGCGGGGTGTGTGCCCGGCTCGACGGCCGAGGGCGAGTGGGTGGAGACCGCGGTGAAGGCGCGCTTCATGCTTCGCGCCTTCGGGGTGGAGGACTAGCCGATGCCCTCGCTCAACACGCTCTGGGCGCGAGCGCTCCTCCAGGAGCTGCAGCGGGGCGCGGTGCGTGACGTCGTGGTCTGCCCCGGCTCGCGCAGCGCTCCCCTGGCGCTGGCTGCGGCCGAGGCCGCGCCCGACGTGCGCAGCTGGGTGGTGCTCGACGAGCGCGTGGCGGGCTTCTTCGCCCTGGGGCTCGCGCTCGAGTCGGCGCGCCCCACCGCCTTGCTCGTCACCTCGGGCAGCGCGGGCACGCACCTCTTCCCGGCGCTGGTGGAGGGGTGGGCCTCGGGCGTCCCGCTGGTGGTGCTCACCGCGGACCGCCCCTGGGAGCTGCACGGATTCGGCGCTCCGCAGACCATGCCCCAGGAGGGCCTCTTCGGCCGCTTCGTCCGGACCTCGCACAGCCTCCCCATTCCCGAGGCGAGCTCTGCCGCGTTCCGGCACCTCCGTGCCGTCGTCTCCCGAGCGCTCTCCACGGCGACCGGGCGTCCCTCGGGCCCCGTGCACCTCGACGTTCCGTTCCGCGAGCCGCTCGCCCCGGTGCCCGATGCGCCCGTCCCGGCGGGCCTGGACGCCGAGGCGCTGGAGGGCCGGGGCGATGCGCCGTTCCTCCGCAGCGTACCGCCCGTGCCGCTCCCGCCCGCGGCCGAGCTCGAGGCCGTGCGCCGCCGGCTGGCCGCGGCCGAGCGCGGGGTGGTCGTGGTGGGACCTCGCGCCCGTTCGGACCGGCTCGGCACTGCGGCGCGGGCCCTGGCCGCGTCGCACGGCTACCCCGTGCTGGCCGAGGTGGCGAGCAACGTGCGGTGGGCGGCGGGCCAGCCGACCGTCGCGCATCTGGATCTCCTGCTCTGGAACGAGGGCTGGGCGCTCTCGGCTCGCCCGGACCTCGTGGTGCGTCTGGGCGGGGGCCTCTCCTCGCGGCGGGTCACCGAGTGGCTCGATGGCTCCGGGGCCGAGGTGGTGCTCGTCTCCGAGGGCACCGAGCCGGTCGACCCCCAGCACCGGGCCGGGCTGGTGCTGGAGGGCGACGCCGTGGCCGTCTGCGAGGCGCTCACCGCCGCCACGGCCCCGCGCCGTGCCTCCTGGGCCGACGACTTCCTCCGGGCGGACGCCCGGGCCGAGTCCGCCGTCGCCGCCGCCCTCGTCGCCGAGCGCCGGCTGACCGAGCCCGGCGTCGCGCGGGCGGTCGTGGCCGCCCTTCCTGCCGGGGCGCGTCTGGTGCTCGGAAGTAGCTTGCCCATCCGGGACGTGGACGCGTTCGCCGCCGCGCCGACCGGACCGGTCCGGGTGCTCGCCAACCGCGGGCTCAACGGCATCGACGGGAACGTCAGCACCGCGCTCGGCGTGGCCGCTGCCTCCCGGGCGCCCACGGTGGCGCTGGTGGGGGACCTGGCGTTCCTCCACGACCTCGGCGCCCTGGTCCTCGCCAGGCGGGCTGCCCTCCCGCTGACGGTGGTGGTGGTCAACAACGACGGCGGGGGCATCTTCTCCTTCCTTCCCATCGCCGGGAGCACGCCCCGCTTCGAGGCCCTGTTCGGCACCCCGCACGGGACGGACCTCTCCGCCGCGGCGGCTCTCGGCGACGCTCGCTTCACCCGGGCGGAGACGCCGGCCGAGCTCGCCGCTGCTCTCGAGGACGCCGGTCGTCCGGGGCTCCGCATCGTGGAGGCGCGGGTCGTCGACCGCGCGACCAACGTCGAGGTTCACCAGGCGCTCGGAGCGGCCGTGGCCCGCGCGCTCGAGGAGGGCGGCCCATGAGCCTGCTCGCCCATGCCAGCTGGGGGGAGGGCTCGCCGCTGCTCCTCATCCACGGGTTCACCGGGAACCGGGATGCGTGGAACCATCTCCGCCCGCTGCTCGACTCGCGCTTCCGGGTGATCGCCCCGGACCTGCCGGGACACGGGGAGAGCCCCATCTCCGCCGAGACCACCTTCGACGGAGCGCTGGAGCAGCTGCTCGCGCTGCTCGACGACCACCGGCTCGAACGGGTGGACGTCGCCGGCTACTCGCTGGGAGCGCGCGTGGCGCTCGGCCTCTGCCTCCGCGCGCCGGACCGGGTGGGACGCCTGGTCCTCGAGTCCGGCAGTCCGGGCCTCCGCCGCCGGCGCGACCGGGGGGAGCGGCGCCGCGACGACGCCGCGCTGGCCGAGGTCATCGAGCGCGACGGTCTCGAGGCCTTCCTGCGCCGCTGGGAGTCGCTCCCGCTGTTCGACGGGCTCCGGAAGCTGCCCGACGAGCTCCGCGCGCGCCTCCACGAGCGTCGGCTCTCGCACCGCCCTGAGGCGCTGGCGGGCTCGCTCCGCGCGCTCTCCCTGGGCGCACAGCCCAGCTACTGGGCCCGCCTGTGGACGGTGCGCGCACCGTCGCTGCTGCTCACCGGGGCGCGCGACGCGAAGTTCACCGGCATCGCCCGGGCCATGGCGGCGGAGATGCCGCTGGTCTGGGGCCACGTCTTCCCCGGCGCGGGGCACGCGCCACATCTGGAGTCGCCGGAGGAATGGGCCCGCGAGGTGACCTCCTTCCTCTCGGCTCCGTGGATCGAACGGCCGCTCGTGGACAGCGAGCTCGGGAGCAACCAGGGATGAAGCCAGAGTGGAAGAAGGTCCGGGACGACCAGGACATCGTTTACGAGAAGTGGAACGGCATCGCGAAGATCACCATCAACCGCCCCGAGGTCCGGAACGCCTTCCGGCCGCAGACGCTCTTCGAGCTGAGCTCCGCCTTCACCGACGCCCGCGAGGATCCCGGGGTGGGCGTGGTCATCCTGACCGGCGCCGGCGAGCAGGCGTTCTGCTCCGGCGGTGACCAGCGCATCCGGGGCAACGAGGGCTACGTGGGAAGCGACGGGGTCCCCCGCCTCAACGTGCTGGACCTCCAGAAGCAGATCCGCTCCCTGCCCAAGCCGGTGGTGGCGATGGTCGCCGGCTATGCCATCGGCGGGGGGCACGTGCTCCACGTCGTCTGCGATCTGACCATCGCCGCGGACAACGCCCGCTTCGGTCAGACCGGACCTCGCGTGGGGAGCTTCGACGGCGGCTTCGGCGCGAGCTACCTCGCCTCCATCGTCGGGCAGAAGAAGGCCCGGGAGATCTGGTTCCTCTGCCGGCAGTACGACGCCCAGCAGGCGCTCCAGATGGGGCTGGTCAACACGGTCGTCCCGGTGGCCGACCTGGAGGCGGAGACCATCCGCTGGTGCCAGGAGATGCTCCAGCTCAGCCCGCTGGCGCTGCGGCTGCTCAAGTCCAGCTTCAACGCCGATCTGGACGGGCAGGCCGGCATCCAGGAGCTCGCCGGAAACGCGACGCTCCTCTACTACATGTCCGCCGAGGCCCAGGAGGGTCGCAACGCCTACGTCGAGCGGCGGAAGCCCGACTTCAAGAAGTTCCCCCGCCGACCGTGACCACCGCCGCCCCCCTCGCCGCGCCGTCGCTCCGGACCTGGCTGCTCGCGGCCAGGCCGAAGA
>DASROG010000356.1:0-4948 GCA_035646995.1 Myxococcaceae bacterium | reverse complement strand
GCCTTTTCCCCCATGCGCGCCCTCGCCTACTTCGGCCCGGGAACCGTCCGGGTGGTGAAGAAGCCCGACCCGAGGATCGAGCATCCGCAGGACGTCGTCCTCCGGGTGACCCGGGCCGCGATCTGCGGCTCGGACCTCCATCTGCTGCACGGTCTGGTCCCCGATACCCGGGTGGGATGCACCCTCGGACACGAGTTCACCGGAGTCGTCGAGGAGGTGGGCCGTGAGGTGAAGACGCTGAAGCGCGGCGACCGCGTCGTGGTCCCCTTCAACATCTCCTGCGGCCGGTGCTTCTTCTGCGAGCGAGGCCTCTTCGGGAACTGCGAGAACACCAACCCCTCCTCCAATGACATCGCCTCGGGGGTGTACGGGTACTCGCACAGCACCGGTGGCTTCGAGGGCGGACAGGCCGAGTACGTCCGCGTGCCGTTCGCCGACGTGGGGCCCACCCGGATCCCCGAGGACATGGAGGACGAGGAGGTGCTCTTCCTCAGCGACATCCTGCCCACCGGGTACCAGGCGGCGGAGATGGGCGAGATCAAGAAGGGAGAGACGGTCATCGTCTTCGGCTCGGGACCGGTGGGCCTCTTCGCCCAGCTCTCGGCGTGGCTGATGGGGGCCGGACGGGTGATCGCCGTGGACCGGGTCCCGGAACGGCTCCAGTTCGCCCGCCAGTACAACGGGGTGGAGACCCTGAACTTCGAGGAGGTCGACGACCCGGTCATGGCGCTGCGGGAGATGACCGGCGGGCGGGGCGCGGACGTGTGCATCGACGCCGTGGGGATGGAGGCGGAAGGGAACCCGCTGGAACGCGCGCTCGGGCTCAAGGCCAAGCTGGAGGCGGGGGTGGCCACGGCGCTTGCCTGGTGCATCCAGACGACCCGCAAGGGCGGAAACGTGTCCATCGTGGGCGTGTACGGGCCGCCCTGGAACCTGGTGCCGATCGGCACCGCGATGAACAAGGGGCTCACCCTGCGGATGAACCAGTGCAACGTGAAGCGCTACGTGCCCCATCTCCTCAAGCACATCCGTGAGGGGCGCATCGACCCGAGGCGGATCATCACCCACCGCTTCCCGCTCGAGCGCGCGCCCGAGGCGTACCAGCTGTTCGAGAAGCGGGAGCAGGGCTGCATCAAGTGCGTGCTGCTGCCCAGCGGGGAGGCCTGATGAGCACCGAGCGCCGAGGCGACGGGCTGCGGACCCACCTTCCTCCGGGAGGACCGGGGCGGATCGACGACGTGGACCCCACCGCCCGTCCGGGCGTGCCGATGGAGCACCTCCCCGAGCCCTTCCCCACCGCTCCGGAGCGGGTGGTGGTTCAGCGGCCCCGGGTGGAGGTGCTCCAGATTCCCGGCCGGAAGAAGCCGGTGTGGGTGGTGAGCAACGCCCAGCCTCCGCGCGGTCTGGCGGGACGGTTGCGCCGGCGGGCCTTCCGCATCCCCGAGCATCACCCCGAGCACTGGATGCTGCTCCTCGCTGCCGACCGGCTGGAGGTGCGCCTCACCCGGGCGAGGCGGTGGCTCGGCTTCGCCGCGGGAGCGCTCGCGCTCTGGGCGGTACGGCGCGCGCTCGAGGAGCGGTGAACGCCTCGGAGCGGGACACCACCTTGCGCAGCAGCGTGGTCAGCGCTCGTCGCTCGGAGGGCCGCAGCACCGCGAGCACCGGGGTGGTGGCCTGGTCCACCAGCGGCCGCGTCTGACGGAACCAGCGGAGTCCGGCCGCCGTCAGCTCCACCCGCCGGCGCCGGCGGTCCGCCGGATCGGTGCCCCGGGCGGTCAGGCCCTTCCGCTCGAGCTCGTCGAGCTGCCGCGAAACGCCGGCGGGGTGCTGCGCCGAGGCGTCGGCCAGCTCGCGCTGGGTGAGCGGGCCCAGCTCGGCGAGGCGGTTCACCAGGCTCCAGGCGACGATCGACTCCCCGCGCGCGGCGAGCGCGCGGGCAGCAGCGATCCACAACCGGCGGCGCGTCTGCCCGACCAGGCGTACCAGCTCCGCCGTGGCGCGATCTGCCTCTGCGGTCTTCACGCTTCTTCACGCTCGTAGCGTTCTCTTCCAGGGCTGTCCAGCTTCCCGAGGGCCCGGTCGTGGTTTTCCGCCACCGGCGGGCCACTTCGGCAGGCGAAGGGCGGCGCCCCGCGCTATAGCGCTGCGCCGCCGTTTCACCCTCACGACACCGCAGGAGTCGGAACTGGTGAGTGCCTCTCGGAATCCACCTCGCGTCCGCCGCGCCGCGCCGCGGCTTCCCCTGACGGTGGCGCTGCTCGCCGCGGCATCGGCCACCGCTCAGGAACGTTCCACCACCCCGCTGATGAGCGTCGACGCGGGGTTCACCGCGGCCGCCGCCTCCTCCCCGGACGCGGTCCGTCCGGTGGCGAGGACGATCACCCTCCGCCATGCCGTCGCCCAGGCGATCGAGCGGAACGCCAGCGCCCGGGTGGCCGCGGCGGACATCCGCCGAGTCGGCGGCATCATGGAGGAGGTGCGCGCCGCCTCGCTGCCGACACTCAGCGTGAACGCCACCTACACCCGGCTGAACAAGGAGCGCACCTTCTCGGCCTCCGCCTCCGACGGTGGTACCGAGAGCGTGGTCGTGGCCGCCCGGGACTCGATCAACATCACCGGCTCCCTCGCGATCCCGATCCTCGCGCCGGCGGCCTGGGCCGAGTGGACGAGGGCCGCCGACCAGCTGGAGAGCTCGAAGCTCTCCCAGCGCGACGTGCAGCGAACGGTGGGCGTCACCGCCGCCCGGGCCTACCTGACCGTCTTCGCCCAGAAGCGCCAGGTGGAGGTGAACCGCCAGGCCCGGGACAACTCGCTTGCGCACATGCAGTACGCCGATGCCCGGCTCCGCGGCGGGATCGGCAACCGGGTCGACTGGGCCCGCGCCGGCCAGGATCTGGAGCAGAACGAGGCGCTGCTCCAGAGCAGCTACGCCAACCTGTACCGAACTCAGGAGGCCCTGGGCATCCTCCTCGGCGAGGACGAGCCGGTGGACGTGGAGGACGTGCCACAGATTCCCGGGATGCCCACGCTCGAGCAGGCCCTGGAGGAGTCCCAGGGACGCGCCGACATCCTGCTCTTCCGGCAGCAGGAGAAGTCCGCCGACCGCTCGCTCAACATGAGCTGGACGGAGTACCTGCCGAACATCACCGTCTTCGGTCAGCCGTTCTACCAGGAGCCCTCCTCCCTCACGACGCCGAAGACCGGCTGGCAGATCCAGGCCGTTCTCACCTGGTTCCTCTACGACGGCGGCGCGCGGTACGGCCGCACGCACCAGCGGGAGGCGCTCCTCGAGCAGGCCCGCGTCCAGCTCGACCTCACCCTCCGACAGGCCAACTCCGACGTGCGCGCCGCCCTGGACAACGTGGAGCGCACGAGCGCCGCGGTCGAGCGCCAGAAGAACTCGGCCAGGCTGGCGGAAGATGCGATGCATCTGGCGGACATCGCCTACCGGGCCGGTGCCAGCACTAACCTCGAGCTCATCGACGCGCAGCGGCGGGCCCGGGACGCCGAGACCCTGGCCAACATCGCCGAGGACAACCAGCGCCAGGCGTTCATCGACCTCCTGGCTGCGTCCGGTCGCTTCCCTACCCAGCTGGCGCAGCCTCCTGACCGACGCTGAACGCTGGGGGAAGCGGTTAGAAACTCTTGCATGGCCTGCGCCGCCCTCCCGTGCGAGACTAGGAGTGCATGTTTCTCCGGTACCCTGCTGACCGGCGGACGCTGGCGTGGGCAGTCGCCATGCCGGTCGTCGCGCTCCTTCCCTATCTCCGCCCCGAGCTCGCCGTCTGGCTGTGCCCGCTGAGCTGTTACCTCGCGCTCTCCGCGGGGGTCATCGCCCACAACCACAACCACACGCCAACCTTCCGCGACCGCAAGCTCAACGGCGCCTTCGGGAACTGGCTGAGCATCTTCTACGGGTACCCCACCTTCGCCTGGGTCCCCACGCACAACCTGAACCACCACAAGTTCGTGAACAAGGCCGGGGACGCGACCATCACCTGGCGCCACACCAACAAGCACAACGCGCTGGTCGCGGCGACGTACTTCTTCGTCTCCAGCTGGTACCAGTCCGAGCCCATCCGCGACTACATCCAGAAGGCGAAGGAGAAGAACCCGCAGCTGTACCGGACCATCCAGGGGCAGTACGTGCTCTTCGTGAGCACGCACCTGGCGTTGCTCGCGCTGGCCATCGCCCTCCATGGCGTGCGTACCGGCTTCTTCGTCTGGGGGTTGATGTTCCTGGTCCCGGCGCTCTTCGCCCTGTGGACCATCATGTTCTTCAACTACATCCAGCACGTGCACGCCGACCCCTGGAGCGACCACGACCACTCCCGGAGCTTCACCTCCCCGCTCCTGAACTTCCTCCTCTTCAACAACGGCTACCACTCGGCGCACCACGAGCTGGCAGGGGCGCACTGGAGCACGCTCCGCCCCATGCACGAGCGGCTCGCTCCGTCCATCGACGCACGGCTGAACGAGCGGAGCTTCTGGTGGTTCTGTCTCCGCAACTACCTGCTGGCGCCCCTGTTCCCCTCACTCGGCACCCGGCAGCTCGGCCGGGCCCCGTTCGACGACCCCG
Source organism: Myxococcaceae bacterium (assembly GCA_035646995.1). Classification (GTDB taxonomy): domain Bacteria; phylum Myxococcota; class Myxococcia; order Myxococcales; family Myxococcaceae; genus RPRB01. The sequence goes on along the minus strand of DASROG010000356.1, from coordinate 369 downwards.
CGCTCACCGTGCCGTCGGCCCCGGTCACGGCCGAGGTGGACGCGTTCGAGTCCGGGGTGAACGCCGCCCGCGCCTGAGCCAGGAGAGCCGCAGCACCCGCGCCCACTCCCGGCCCTCGCGCTCGCCCAGCGCGTCCACGTCGTCGAGAAGCCGCTCCAGGCGTGAGGGTGCCAGCGCGGGTCCACCGTAGGAGAGCGAGCGGACTACCCGGCGGAGCGCCTCCGCCCCGAGGAGCACGCGTTGCTCCCAGGCCTCCTCCCGGGGATGCCCGGGACCCGCGGCGAGCACGAGGAACTGCCGCACGCGGGCGCCGGCGGAGAGGTTCTGCGCCTTCGGGTTCGCGGAGACCAGCAGCGAGCGGAGCCCGCC
>DASROG010000355.1:0-8784 GCA_035646995.1 Myxococcaceae bacterium | reverse complement strand
GGGCCCGGGCCGGGCTGCTCCGGACGGCGCGTGCCCCGGCGGCCGTCCGGCGCGTCGAGGCGCGCACCGGCGTTGCGCTGCCCTCGGTCGCCACGCCGATCTCGCGGACGGTCCCTCCCGCCGCGTTGCGCGTCCCGCCGGTCACCGGGCCTTCCCGCACCGACCCGCCGCCGCTCCTCGGGTCGTTCCGGTCGCGGCCCGTGCTCCTCGGCGCTCTCCCCCGCCGGCAGCTCGACGCGCTCGGCGCCGCCGCGGCGCCTCGAGGGCCGCTCCCCCGAGAACGCCACCACGTCGAAGTCCATCTGCCGTCGCTGCACGCTGACGCTGGCCAGCCGCACCGTCAGCGTCTGACCCACCTGCACCCGGCGGCCGCTCGGCCAGACCAGCGCACCCACCACCAGGCGGTGCCCGGGACCGAGGTCGACGGCTCGCACCAGCCCCTCCACGTGCTCCGCGTCCAGCTCGACGAAGAATCCGAAGTCGGTCAGCGAGGACACGGTGGCCGGGAACTCCTCGCCCACCCGGTCCTCCATCAGGAGACAGGCGTAGAGCGCGTTCACCTCGCGCTCGCACTTCATCGCCGCGCGCTCGCGCTCCGAGCTATGCTCGGCCATGCGGCGCAGCTCGTCCATCTCCCCCTCCAGCTCCCGCTCGGGACGCCGCCGCTTCTCGCGCTCCCACTCCGCCCGCAGCAGCCGGTGGACGAGGAGGTCCGGATAGCGGCGGATGGGCGAGGTGAAGTGCAGGTACTCCTCCGCGCCGAGCCCGTAGTGGCCCACCTGGTCGGGCGAGTACACCGCCTGCATCATCGAGCGGAGCAGGAGCTGGTTCAGCGCCCGCTGCCCGGGATGTCCCACCAGCCCGCGCATGAAGAGGTTCAGCTCCCGCGAGGTGGGCTCTCCCTTGCCGGGGACGGTGAAGCCGTGCGCTCTCGCTAGCTCGGCGAAGGCAGCCAGCTTGTCCGGATCCGGCTCTCCGTGGAACCGGTAGACGGAGGGAAGCCCACGCTCCTGGAAGTACGCCGCCACGGCCTCGTTCGCGGCGAGCATGCAGTCCTCGACGATGCGATGGCTCTCCTTCCGCTCGCGCCGCAGCATCCGCACCGGGCTGCCCTGGTCGTCCAGCTCGGGCCGGGTCTCCGGCAGATCGAAGTCGATTGCCCCGCGCTGCTCGCGCACCTTGCGCAGCGTGCGACCGAGGCGCTGGAGCCGCTCGAAGAGCGGACGGAAGCGGTCACGCTGCGGGACCGAGTCCCCGTCGAGCACTCGCTGCACCTCGTCGTACGTGCAGCGCGCCGCGCTCCGCATCACCGCCGGGTAGAGCTCGGTCGCCGCCCGGTGGCCGGCACGGTCGAACACCATCTCCGCCACCAGGCAGAGCCGGTCCTCGTCGGGCCGCAACGAGCAGATGCCGTTGGAGAGCCGCTCCGGGAGCATCGGGAGCACCCGGTCCGGGAGGTACACCGACGTCCCGCGCCGGAACGCCTCCGCGTCCAGCGCCGACCCGGGACGGGCGTAGTGACTGACGTCCGCGATGGCCACCCAGAGCCGGGTCGCGCCACCCGGCTGGTCCTCCGCGTAGACCGCGTCGTCGAAGTCGCGGGCGTCCACCCCATCGATGGTGACCAGCGACAGCCCGCGGAGGTCCTTCCGGCCTCCGTCGTGGAGCTCGGTGGCCGGCACGTGCAGGGGCACCCGGTCCGCCTCGTCCATCACCTCGGGCGGGAACGCTTCCGAGAAGCCCTGGGAGAAGACGATCGCCAGGACGTCCTGGGACGGATCCCCCGGTCGGCCGAGCGAGCCGGTCACCTCGCCCACCAGGCCACCCGGGGGCAGGAGATCCGCGCCGACACCCAGACGGACCGTCACCACGTCGCCGTCCCGCGCGAGCTGCGTCCGCGGCACGCGCACGGGCGCCGGCATCGATGGATCGTTTGGCCGGACCAGAGCCTCGTGTGCCCCACGCTCGACGTAGGTGCCGACCAGGGCCTCCCGGTGCCGGTCGACGACGCCGACGATGCGCCCCTCGGAGCGTCCGCGGGCGGTGACGACCTCCACCTTCACCCGGTCGCCATCGAGCGCCCGGCGAGCCTCGTGCGGCGGGACGAAGATGTCCTCCTCGGCGCCGACGTCGACGAAGCCGAAGCCGTCCCGGTGCACGGTCAGGGTGCCCTCGAGCGCCTTCCGCCCACGGCCGCCCGGACCCGGACGGGGGCCGTCCTTCGCCGCGACCCGTCGCCCGGTGATGGAGAATCGCTCCCCGGCCCGCTCCACCCGGCCCTCCTGGACGAGGGCTCTCATCACGCGCTTCACCTCGGTGCGCTGGTCGCCATGCAGGCCGGAGGCGCGCACCAGCTCGGCCACCCCCAGCGGGTGGTCGGCCTTCTCCAGGGTCCTCAGGAGGACCGAGCTGTCGAGCCGTGCTGCCATGATTGCTCCCCGCCCCGGAAACTCAGATCCGGACGGCGACGGTCAGCCGCTGCGTCTTCGCGACCTGGGAGGGGGCGAACACCTTGGCCAGGAAGAAGTCCACGTCGTACTGGCCGGGGTTCCGTGGGGTGAAGAAGAACTCGCGGGTTCCCGGACCGCTCGCCGCGGCGATGAAGTTCGCCTCGCGCAGCCCGATGCGCTTGGCCACCGTGGGCTCCACCGCCCAGGTGTACCCGGCACGCTCGGGGATGCGCACCGCCAGCGCCTGGCCGATGCGGACCTCCAGCGGAGTGCCCTCGTCGGGAACGCCCTCCAGCTCCAGCACCTCCAGCGCATCGCGCGCCATGCTGCGCACGTCCGCCGGGCGGACCTCGGCGCCCTCCACCTCGAGGGTCCCGCCCCAGCCGGACTCCTTGTGCACCACGCCGGTCACCTGGACCGGCTGGCCCATGTTCTTCCGGAAGCTCTTCGGCATCTTGCCGCCGAGCCGGAAGGTGACCTGCTGGCGGGTCCCGGCGTTGGAGACCACCAGGATGAAGTCCTCGCCGGACATCTCCAGCGCCCCGCGCACCGCGGCGAACCCGCGCATGCCCGCGCCCATGCCCGGGCTGCCGATCTGCTCCACCTCACCGGGAGAGAGGAACCGGAGCTTCTCCACCTGCGGCTGCTCGGTGGGCTCGGCGTCCGCCCGCTTCGCCGCGTACTTCCGGACGTCGACCGTGCCGCCGTTGTTGTGCGTCTTCTTGATGAGGCCGGTGACGCTGACCTTGTGGTCCACGTAGGCCGGCAGCACCTCCTGATCCGGGCCCTGGAGCAGGAAGATCAGCTCGCGCTTGTCGCGGCCGATGACGTGCAGGTACGGCATCCCATCCTTCACCACCAGGCGGCCCTTGAGGCTGCCCTCTCCGCCCACGCCGCGGCCGGCCGCGGGGGTGAGGATCTGCTCAAGCTCGCGCTTGGTGAGCGGCTCGCCGACCGGAGGAAGCTTCGTGGCGCGCGGACGCGGCTTCTCCGGCGCGCGCAGCACGACCGGCGCGGACACCGGCTTCGGGGCCGGACGCGCGGGGTGTGCTGGGTGCTTGGCCGCGCCCTTGCTGGCCTTCGTGGACGCTGCCTTCGAGGGACTCTTCGCCGACTTCACCAGCTTGGCAGCGGCCTTGGCGACCTTGGCCGATGCCTTCTTCAGGAGCCCCAGGCGGGCCTCGTTCTTTCGTGAGCCAGGCTTTGCCGCGGCGGACTTCGTCTTGGGCTTGGGCTTCGCCACGTGGATGTGGAGGGGCACATAACGTCGCGCCTCCACGCTGTCAACCGTAAACCCCCTGAAGAATTGAGAATTCGGGAGCTTCGCGCTACGAGGGAGCGATGGCCGAGCTGCCCCCGCTGCCCGCTCCAGAGGCCCAGGAGCGCATCCTCCACGACCTCGAGCCGCTGCCGGAGGCGTGGGTACCGCTCGAGGAGGCGCTCGGCTTCGGTCTCACCTCCGACGTGCTCGCCCGCCGCACCCAGCCCCCCTGGGACAACTCGGCGATGGACGGCTACGCGGTCCGGAGCGCGGACGTCGCGCGGACTCCGGTGACGCTGCCGGTGGTTGCGGTGGTGCACGCCGGGGAGCAACCGACCCGGGTGGTCGGCCCGGGCGAGGCGGTGCGGATCATGACCGGGGCGCCGATGCCACCCGGCGCCGACGCGGTGGTGATGCAGGAGCGGACGCGGGCGGTCCTCGGATCCGGTCTGGGGAAGGTGGAGATCCAGGAGCCGGCGACGGCGCGGCAGAACGTGCGCGACGCCGGGGAGGACGCCCGCGCCGGAGAGGTCCTGCTCCCCGCCGGGACGGTGCTGGGCATCCCGGAGCTCGCGCTCCTCGCCTCCCAGGGGATGACCTCGGTCCGCGTCCCGCGGCGCCCGCGGGTCGCCATCGTGGCCACCGGTGACGAGCTCTGCCGCCCGGACGAGGAGCCCCAGGGGCGCATCGTCGACACCAACTCGGTCGCGCTCGCGCTGGGGGTGCGGCGCGCGGGGGGATCTCCGGTGGTGCTCGGCATCGCCCGCGATCGACCCGAGGACGTGGAGCGGCTCATCCACACGGCGCTCGATCACGACGTGGTGCTCACCTCCGCGGGCGCGTCGGTGGGCGAGCACGATCACGTGCGGCCAGCGTTGGAGAGGCTCGGCGTGGCGATGGACTTCTGGCGGGTGGCGATCAAGCCCGGCAAGCCGCTGGCCTTCGGACGGAAGGGGGCGACCCGGGTCTTCGCGCTTCCGGGCAACCCCACGTCTTCCCTGGTCACCTTCGAGCTGTTCGTCCGCCCCGCCCTGCTCCGGCTCGTCGGTCGGCGGGCCCCGCTCCCCGTCCCGGTCCAGGCGCGGAGCGGGGTAGATCTCAAGAAGAACAGGGGATTGGCTCACTTCGTCCGGGTGGTGCTCACCTGGCGAGAGGGGGAGCCCTGGGCGGACCCACTCCCGATCCAGACCTCCGGCGCGGTGCGCTCAGCAGTCTCGGCGACACATCTGCTGCATTTTCCAATGGATGCGATGAGTCTCCGGCGGGGTGACCCCGTCGAACTGCTACCCGTGGGATGGGCTCCCTAGCAACGGAGGCCCCTGCCGAGCATCCAATGACGGTAGAACCATCGACGAAGATCGGGAGCCCGCGAGTCCCTCGACCATGTCCAGCCTTTCTCCCCAGCCCCTGACCCGGCGCAGCCATGTCGTGGAGCTCTACTCGGAGGCACCACTCCCGACCGCGCGGGGAACTTTCCGGGTGGTGGTGTTCCGCGACCGCCGGAACCAGCACGAGCACGTGGCGATGGTGATGGGCGAGGTGTTCGGGCAGGAGGGTGTGCCGGTCCGCGTTCACTCCGAGTGCCTCACCAGCGAGGTGCTGGGCAGCCTCAAGTGTGACTGCCGTCAACAGCTGGATCGCGCGCTCGACCTTGTCGCCGCGCGCGGACGCGGCATGGTGATCTACCTCCGCCAGGAGGGCCGGGGCATCGGCCTGGGCAACAAGATCAAGGCCTACGCGCTCCAGGCGCGCGGGCTGGACACCTACGAGGCCAACCGGCAGCTCGGGTTCCCGGACGACCTCCGCACCTACGACGTGGCGGCGGACATGCTCCGGCTGCTCGGCGTGCGGAGCGTGGACCTGATCACCAACAATCCGCTGAAGATCGCCGGGCTGGTGGAGGAAGGAATCCCCGTCCGCGGTCGAATCCCCTCCCCCGCCGCGCACAATCCGCATAACGTCGACTACTTGCGCACCAAGCGCGAGCGCACGGGACACCTGATTGAGCTCTTCGGGGAGGACGCGGCGAAGGCCGGCTGACGCACGCACCCCGCTCGACCGCTTCGAGGTCACGTTCTGGGGCGTGCGCGGTTCGGTTCCCGCGCCGGGTGCGAAGACCCAGCGGTACGGCGGCAACACCCCTTGCGTCGAGGTGCGGGTCGGGGGGAGGCGCCTCATCCTCGACGCGGGTTCGGGCCTCCGGGCACTCGGTGAGAGCCTGAGGGATCCGGGCGATCCCGTCGAGGCGGACTTCCTCTTCTCGCACTACCACTACGACCACCTGCAAGGACTTCCCTTCTTCGCCCCGCTGGCTGAACCCGGGAATCGCTTCGTCTTTCACGGGCCGCGGCGGGAGGGACGAAGCATCCAGGACGTCCTGGAGGGCCAGATGGTGCCTCCCTATTTCCCGGTGACCCTGGACCACCTCGCGCGCGCGGAGATCGAGTTCCGGAGCATCGAGCCCGGCGAGCCCTTCGACATCGGTCCGGTGCACCTCACCTCGACCGAGCTGGACCACCCGGGCGGAAGCCTGGGCTACCGATTGGAGTACGGCGGCCGCACGCTGGTGTACGCGACGGACGTGGAGCACACCGAGCGCCCGGCGGAGACGCTGGTGGAGCTCGCTCGCGACGCGGACGTGCTTCTGCACGACGCGATGTACACCGATACCGAGTACGAAGAGCGACGGGGCTGGGGACACAGCACCTGGGCCGGGGCGCTGGCCACCGCCGAGGCCGCTCGGGTGAAGAAGCTGGTGCTCTTCCATCACGATCCCGATCGAGACGACCGGGCGCTGGAGGCCGTGCTGAAACGAGCCCAGAAGCGATTTCGGAATACCTTCGCCGCTCGCGAGGGACAGACGATTTCCCTGTCCTCTTCGCACAGCCGCCGGACCTGACCAGGCCGAGCAGGCGACCGACGCGGCCGCTCCTGCGCTCCACGGTGCTCAGCGGGACCGAGCTCGCCGGCCAACGATCGGGCAAGCACCGCGACGCGTCAGGCGGTCGGACTAGAGTCGGAGCGACTCCATGACGAACCCAGAGAAGCGACTCCAGGACCTTCAAGCCCGGGCCATCAACGAGCGGATCATCGAGTACGGCCTGCGGCGCGGATTGCTCGACGCGCTCCGCCTGTCATACGAGCCGGCGAAGGATGGCAGCCTTCTGATCTACGTCCCTCGTCACCGCGGTCACTGGCGCATCCACCCACCGGGTGTAGGCGAGGAGTCGGGGATCCGCGTCATCGCACTCGGCGACGACGGGCGCGTGCAATTGGGCACCATCACCATCCCACTCAGGTGGGATGCGGCCGCCGCGGACTGGATGCTGTTCCACGCCAGCGAGCCGGGGGAGATCGACGCCCAGGTGTGGAGGGTGATGGCGCTCCTGGCACGGCAGGCTGGCTGGCTGGTGCCTGCGGCAGCCTAGGCGCGTTTCAGCGCCAGCGCCCCCGATCGCCCGGAGTCACCGCGCGTCCCGCCGCGCGCTTCAGCCCGGCGAACGGCAGCCTCCGCACCGCCTCGTCCACCGTCACCCACTCCGCGGCCTCGTGCTCGGGTCCGCGCTGCACCTCGCGTCCGGCCGGCCAGTCGGCGGCGAACGCCTCCTCCTCGAAGAGCTGCGGAGGAGTCGTATCGCCGAAGGCGAAGCTGTGCCGGTAACCCAACGGGCGCACCGGAACCCTGGCTCCGGTCTCCTCCTCCAGCTCGCGGCGCGCCGCCGCCTCGGCAGACTCTCCGGGCAGCCGACGACCGGTGACCGGCTGCCAGAATCCCCCGCGCGCGGGAATCCGCCGGAGGAGCAAGACCTCGGGGCCGTCCGCCCCGCGGCGCACCGCGGTCACCGAGACGGTGCGGGTCCGTGCGTCCTCGAAGCGCAGGTCCGCCTCGAGCACCGCGCCGAAGGCTCGCCCGAGCGCATCCTCCACCGCGCCGACGTCGACCGCACGCCCGAGCTCGCGCTCCATCGAGGTCACTCCCGCCTCGCGGATCCCGCACGGCACGATGAGCTCGAAGTCCTCCAGCGCGGTGTTCACGTTCAGGGCGAATCCGTGGGTGGTGATCCACCGGGCGATGTGTACGCCCACCGCGCCGATCTTCCGCGGGTCACCCGCCGGCTCGGAGCCGACCCACACGCCCGGCCACCTCTCGATGCGGCCGGCCTCGACGCCCTGCTCGGCCAGCGCGCGGATCATCCCCTCCTCGACGCTTCGCACGTGCCGGCGCACGTCCTTGCGGTCCGGAGCGAGGTCGAGGATGGGGTAGCCGACGATCTGCCCGGGGCCGTGATAGGTCACCTCGCCGCCGCGATCGGTCTCGTGGACCTCGACCCCCCGCGCCTCGAGCAGCTCGGCCCCGGCGAGCACGTCGGTCCGGCTCGCCCCGCGCCCCAGCGTCAGCACCGGCGGGTGCTCGAGGAGCAGCAGCACGTCGCCGACCTTCCCCTCCTTTCGCGCGCGGGCAAACAGCGACTGCAGCCGGAGCCCGTCCTCGTACTCGACCCGTCCCAGCTGGTGGATGGTGAGGGTGCGCCGGGTCATCGCGAGGCCCACCAGCGCAGCAGGAGCGCGTGGAGCGCGTGCGCGGCCCGGGTGGAGCGAATCGCGAGCCGCAGCGCCTCCTCGAGCGCGTCGGGCTGCGCGGGCGAGCCGTCCGGGGCGCGCCACCGCTCGGCGAGCACCCGCAGCTCCTCCTCGCCAGGCGCGCGGAAGCATTCCAGCGTGAGGCCGTCCAGCACCGGACCCGGAAGCCAGCTGCCCGCGAGGGACTCCACCTGCTCGGGCGCGTGCACCCGGCGCCCGCCCACCTCCTGCTCCGGTTCGGGCAGGGTGGCGTCCAGCGCAAGAACCACCGGGCGGCTCCGCAGCACCCGTGCGAGCTGCCGGCGCGCCGCGGGCTCCAGCCGGTCCACGTCGTCCACCAGCAGCGCCCCGTGCTCGGGCAGCGCTTCGGAGCCGTCCCACGCCGTGCCCAGCCCGCGCAGCGCCCAGGCGTGGAGCCAGGTGCTCTTGCCGCTCCCCGCCGCCCCCACCAGGAGCACCCGCGCGTGCCCGGCGACGAGCGCCCCCTCGATG
>DASROG010000354.1:0-3006 GCA_035646995.1 Myxococcaceae bacterium | reverse complement strand
CCCGATCACCCAGGCCGTCGGCAGCGCGAGGAACGGCGCCGAGAGCACCAGCGCCCAGCAGATCACGTGGGCGGCCGGCATCTCGCGGGCCAGCAGCCCGCCCTCGCAGTAACCGATGGCGCCGAGCATCACCGCGCCCAGCGCGAGGAGATCCGCCTGCCCGAGCCCGTGCGCACCGCGGGTCGAGGCAAACACCAGGATCCCGAGGAGGCCGGCGCCGCTGGCCAGCCAGAACGCCGGCGACGGTCGTTCGCCGGCGCGGAGCACGGCCAGCACCGAGGTGGCCATCGGCAGCAGCCCCACGATGACCGCGCCGTGGGCCGCCGGCATCGTCCGGAGCGCGAGGGTGATGAGCCAGGGGAAGCCCACCACCACCCCGCCGGCGACCAGCGCGATGCGTCCCCACTGGTCGCGGCGAGGCCACGGCGCCCTGCGGGCGCGGAGCACGGCGGCCGCGAGCACCGCGGCGACCAGGGCCCGGCCGAGCGCGATGAAGGTCGCGTCCATCTCGCGCACCGCGAACCTGGTGGCGATCACCGTGCCGCTGAACAGCAGCATGCCCAGCCAGCCGAAGAAGAGGCCTCGACGCGTTCCCACCGGAGAGGGGGCCTCCTTAACGCCGACCTCCCGCGCCGGGGCAGCACAAGCCAGGGGTCCGCCCAGCGGAACACATCGTCAACCGGTTGCCTCTTCGAGGTTGACAATGGCCGGCGGCCCGTCGAGCGTGGTCTCCCGCCGCGGCCCCCGAGGAGGTGCAGTCCCCGTGTCGAGCGTCCCGAGCGTCCAGCCCAGGCCCGAGGTGGTGGTCCGTCACGACTGGACCCTCCCCGAGGTGAGGGCCATCCACGAGCTCCCGCTGCTCGACCTGGTGTACCGCGCCCAGACGGTGCACCGGGCCACGTTCGGCGAGCCCGAGGTCCAGCTCTGCAGCCTGCTGTCGATCAAGACCGGGGGCTGCCCGGAGGATTGTGCGTACTGCCCGCAGTCGGCGCGGTACCAGACCGGGGTCAAGGCGGAGCGGCTGATGGACACCGGCGACGTCCTCGAGGTCGCGCGCAAGGCCAGGGCCGCCGGTGCGACGCGCTTCTGCATGGGCGCGGCCTGGCGCGAGGTGAAGGACGGGCCCCAGTTCGACCGGGTCCTGGCCATGGTGCGCGGCGTCCGCGCGCTGGGGATGGAGGCCTGCGTCACCCTGGGGATGCTCACCCCGGACCAGGCCGGCCGCCTCAAGGAGGCGGGCCTCTCCGCCTACAACCACAACCTGGACACCAGCGCCGAGTTCTACGGGGAGATCATCTCCACCCGCGACTACGACGACCGGCTCCGTACGCTGGCCGCCGTGCGCGCGGCGGGAATCTCGGTCTGCTCCGGCGGCATCCTGGGAATGGGCGAGTCGGTGGACGACCGCTGCGAGCTGCTCCGCACGCTCGCCAATCAGGAGGTTCATCCCGAGTCGGTACCGATCAACGCCCTGGTCGCCGTCCCCGGCACCCCCCTGGAGAACCAGAGGCCCGTCTCCCCGGTGGAGATGGTGCGCGCCATCGCCACCGCGCGCATCCTCATGCCCGCGGCGATGGTGCGGCTGTCGGCGGGCCGGATGCAGATGAGCCAGGAGGCCCAGCTGCTGTGCATGATGGCCGGCGCCAACTCGCTCTTCTTCGGCGAGAAGCTGCTCACCACCGGCAACCCCGAGTACGCCGCGGACATGGCACTGCTCGAGGGCGCGGGCCTCCGGCCGCTCGAGCCGAGGCTCGAGACGTCCAGCGGGTCGTGAGCGCGATCGCCGACGCCTGGGCGCGCGAGGAGCTGGCCGAGCTCGGCCGGCGCGGGCTTCTCCGGACCCTCGAGCCGCTCGCCTCGCCGCAGGGACCGGTGGTGCGCATCGGCGGGCAGTCGCTGGTGAACTTCTCGTCCAACGACTACCTCGGGCTCGCCGCCGATCCCCGGGTGACGCGGGCCTTCGTCGCCGGGCTCGAGCGCTGGGGCGTCGGCGCGGGCGCCTCGCGGCTGGTGGTGGGCGACACCGAGGCGCACCGGCGGCTCGAGGCCCGCCTCGCCGCGTTCGAGGGAACCGAGGCGGTCCTGCTCTTCAACGGTGGCTACCCGGCGAACGTCGGGCTGGTGCAGGCCCTGGTCGGTCGCGGAGACCTCGTGGTCTCCGACGCGCTGAACCACGCCAGCCTGGTGGACGGGTGCCGGCTGAGCCGTGCCGAGGTGGCGGTCGTGCCCCACGCCGACGTCGAGGCCATCGCGCGGGCGCTGTCCCGGCACGGGTTCCGGCGCAAGCTGGTGGTGACCGACGCGGTCTTCTCCATGGACGGAGACCCGGCGCCGCTCGAGCCCCTGTCCGAGGTATGTGCCCGGGAGGGTGCCGCGATCCTCGTGGACGAGGCGCACGCCACCGGCGTGCTGGGCGCGCGCGGCTCGGGGCTCTGCGAGGCCACCGGCGTCCGCCCGGACGTGCGGATGGGCACCCTGGGGAAGGCGCTGGGCGGGTTCGGCGCGTACGCGGCGACCACCCGCGCGGTGGCCGACCTCCTGGTGAACCGCGCACGCTCGGTGGTCTTCTCCACCACGCTCCCGCCCGCGCTCTGCGAGGCGCTGGTGGTCGCCATCGATGTCCTGGAGCACGACCCCGAGCTCCGCCCCAGGCTGTGGCGGAACATCCGGCGCTTCGTGGACGGGCTGCGCCGGCTGGGGTTCGCCGCCGAGCCACGCAGCGCCATCGTCCCGGTCCTCCTCGGGGCCCCGGAGCGGGCGCTCCGCGCCTCGGCCTTCCTGCGCGAGCGGGGGCTCCTGGTGAAGCCGATCCGTCCCCCCACCGTTCCCGAGGGGACGAGCCGGCTGCGGTTCGCCCTCTCCGCCGCACACACGGAGGCGCACGTCGACCGCGCGCTCCAGGCACTCGAGGAGGCACGCGCGCATGGACTCGTCCCGTCATGAGCGGCTGCTGGCCCTGGACCGGGCCCACGTCTGGCACCCGTTCACCCAGATGGCGGTCTGGCC
>DASROG010000353.1:0-4177 GCA_035646995.1 Myxococcaceae bacterium | reverse complement strand
GCGCTTCTCCGCTCTCGGCTCCTGAGGCGGCGCCGGCCGCGGAGTCGTCGATCGCCGTGGACCAGGCCGCCGGCGAGGACCTCCGGACCGAGTTCGCGGCTCCCGCGCTCACCCCGGTGTGGCGGCCGGTCACCATCGTCGACGCCGGCACCCAGCGGACGCTCGAGCTGCGGATCGAGGTTCCGGTGGAGGACATGGCCCGCATCGGCGAGCCGTTCGAAATCCCCTCGGGCCCGGCGGCGCAGGGGGCGGTCCGCAGCTCGATCTGGACCGCCATCCACCCGCGGCTGGTGGATCTGGTGCGCGAGCACCGCACCACGCTGATCTTCGTCAACAGCCGGCGCATCGCGGAGCGGCTGGCGGCGGCGCTGAACGAGGTCGCCGGCGAGTCGCTGGCCCGGGCGCACCATGGTTCTCTGGCCCGCGCGCAGCGGAGCGAGATCGAGGACGCGCTCAAGGCGGGGCACCTCCGGGCGCTGGTGGCCACCTCCTCGCTCGAGCTGGGCATCGACATGGGGGCGGTGGATCTGGTCGTCCAGATCGAGGCCCCGCCCTCGGTGGCCAGCGGCGTGCAGCGCATCGGTCGCGCCGGCCATCGCATCGACGCCCCGAGCACCGGGGTCATCTTCCCCAAGTACCGGGGAGACCTGGTGGCCTGCGCCGCGCTGACCCAGGCGATGACCGAGGGGCGCGTGGAGTCCACCCGGCACCCGCGGAACCCGCTGGACGTGCTGGCCCAGCAGATCGTCGCCATGACCTCGGTGGAGCCCTGGAGCGTCGACGCGCTCTACGCCGCGGTGCGCGGTGCCGCGCCCTTCGCCGAGCTGAGCCGGACGGTGTTCGAGAACGTGCTCGACCTCCTCTCCGGCCGCTTCGCCTCCGACGACTTTGCCGAGCTGCGCCCCCGGGTCACCTGGGATCGGGTGGCGAACACGGTCATCGCGCGCGAGGGCAGCAAGCGGATCGCCATCGTGAACGGCGGCACCATCCCCGACCGGGGGCTCTACGGGGTGTTCCTCGCCGGAGGAGAGAAGGCACACGCCCGGGTCGGGGAGCTGGACGAGGAGATGGTCTTCGAGAGCAAGGTGGGCGAGGTCTTCCTGCTCGGCGCCTCCTCGTGGCGCATCGAGGAGATCACCCACGACCGGGTGCTGGTCTCGCCTGCTCCCGGCCAGCCGGGAAAGATGCCCTTCTGGCACGGCGACGCGCCGTCGCGCCCGCTGGAGACCGGCCAGCTGATCGGCCGGCTGACCCGGGAGCTCCGGGAGGTCCCGCGGGCGGCGGCGGTGTCGCGCCTGGTGCGGGGCCACCAGCTCGAGCGGCAGGCGGCGGAGAACCTCCTCCAGTACCTCGAGGACCAGGCGCGGGCGACCGGGGACGTCCCGGACGACCGGACCCTGGTGGTGGAGCGCACCCGCGACGAGCTGGGCGACTGGCGGGTGTGCATCCTGTCGCCGCTGGGCGGCCGGGTGCACGCGCCCTGGTCGATGGCGCTGACCACGCGGGTCCGGGACCAGCTGGGGCTCGACGTGGAGACGATGTGGACCAACGACGGCATCGTGGTCCGCTTCCCGGACACCGACGCGGCGCCCGATGTGGACGCGCTGCTCCCCTCTCCGGAGGACGTGGAGGCGCTGGTGCTCCGTCAGCTCGGCTCCACCGCGCTGTTCGCCGCGAAGTTCCGGGAGAACGCCTCCCGGGCGCTCCTGCTGCCCCGGCGCAGGCCGGGCACGCGGACGCCGCTCTGGCAGCAGCGGAAGCGTGCCGCGGACCTGCTCGCCGTGGCGGCGCGGTTTCCCACCTTCCCGCTCCTCCTCGAGACCTACCGCGAGTGCCTGCGGGACGTGTTCGACATGCCGGCGCTGGTGGGCACGCTGCGGGCGCTCCGAGACCGCTCGATGCGGGTGACCACCGTGGACACCGCGACGCCTTCGCCGTTCGCGGCCTCGCTGCTGTTCGGCTTCGTCGCCAACTACATCTACGACGGCGATGCTCCGCTCGCCGAGCGGCGGGCGCAGGCCCTGTCCATCGACCAGGCCCAGCTCCGGGAGCTGCTGGGGGACGCGGAGCTCCGCGAGCTGCTGGACGCGGACGTGCTGGCGGCGGTGGAGGCCGAGCGGCAGCAGCTCGAGCCGCGCTTCCGGGCCCGGGGGACGGACGGGATCCACGACCTCCTGCTCCGGGTTGGGGACCTGTCGGCGGAGGAGCTCCGAGCCCGCTGCACCAGCGCGCTGGTGGCCTCGGGCATCGACGACCTGATCCAGGCGCGGCGGTCCGTGGTGCTTCCCGTGGCTGGCGTCCGGCGCCACGTCGCGACCGAGGACGCCGCCCGGTACCGCGACGCGCTGGGCCTGCCGCTCCCGCAGGGTTTGCCCGAGGCGCTGCTGGTCCCGGTCCGCGACCCCCTCGGGGACCTCGTCTCCCGCTACGCACGGACCCATGCTCCGTTCACCACCGAGGAGGCGGCGGCGCGCTTCGGGCTGCCGGTGGCACGGGTCGAGCCGGTGCTCGAGGCGCTGGTCCGGCGCGGGCGGCTCGTGGAAGGTGCGTTCCGCCCCGGTGGCACGCGGCGAGAGTGGTGCGACGCCGAGGTGCTGGCGGTCGTCCGGCGCCGCTCGCTGGCCCGGGCGCGGCACGCGGTGGAGCCGGTGGAGCCGCGGGTCCTCGGCCGTTTCCTGTCGCACTGGCACGGCATTGCTCGTCCGCGGCCAGGTCTGGACGCGGTGCTGGACGTCGTGGAGCGGCTGCAGGGCCATGCGCTCCCGGCCTCGGTACTGGAGCGGGAGATCCTCCCCGCGCGCGTCGAGCGCTACAGCCCCGGTGACCTGGACACCCTGGTCGCCGCCGGCGAGGTGGTCTGGGTGGGCGTGGAGCCCATCGGCGAGCGCGACGGGCGCATCGCGCTCTACCTGACCGACCATCTGCCTCGGCTGCTCCGCCCCCCCGGACCGCGGCTCGACATGGAGCCCCTGTCGGAGCGGGCCGGTGCGGTCCTCGAGGTGCTGCGGACGAAGGGGGCGAGCTTCTTCTCCGTGGTGCACGAAGCCGCCGGAGGAGGCTTCTCGCGCGAGACGCTGGAGGCCCTCTGGGACCTGGTCTGGAAGGGCCTGGTGACCAACGACACGTTCCGTGTCCTGCGGGCGTACACCGCGCCGGCGGTGGAACGCGGGAGCCGTCGAATCGGGACGGCCGGTCACGTCTTCCGGAGCCGGCGCACCGTTCCTCCCTCGGCGGAGGGTCGGTGGTCGCTGGTGGAGGAGCGCACCGCGGCGGCGGTGGGCGGGACCGAGTGGGCCGCGGCCACCGCCCAGCAGCTCCTCGCGCGGCATGGCCTGGTCACCCGCGAGGTGGCGCAGGCCGAGGGCCTTCCCGGAGGGTTCTCCGCGGTCTACCCGGTGTTCCGCTCGCTCGAGGACGGAGGGCGGGTGCGGCGCGGGTACTTCGTCTCCGGGGTCGGTGCGGCGCAGTTCGCGCTGCCGCCGGTGCTCGACCTGCTTCGCTCGCTCCGGGAGCTGCCCGAGGAGCCGGAGGTCACGGTGCTCGCTGCCACCGACCCGGCGAATCCCTATGGAACGCTCCTCCGCTGGCCGGCGCTGGACGGTGCGCAGGCGCGCGGTCCGTCACGGTCCGCGGGCTCGCAGGTGGTTCTGGTGGATGGCGCGCTGGGAGCGTTCCTCGGCCGGGGTGGCCGGCAGGCCTGGGTCTGGCTGCCCGAGACCGAACCGGATCGCGGTCGCGTGGCCCGGGCGGTGGCCTCGGCACTGGGACTGGTGGCAGCGCGGGGCCTCGTCGACCGGCGCGGGGGCATGCTGCTCGAGGAGGTGAACGGCGCGCCCGCGGCGGAGAGCCCGCTCGCGCTCTACCTCTCCGAGGCGGGCTTCACCCCGTCGTCACTCGGGTTCCACCTGCGCCGGATGACGCTTCCCCGGCCCGTGCCCCATGCCTGAGGGCGACACCATCTTCCGCGCCGCGCGAACGCTCCACCGGGCGCTCACGGGGAAGCCGGTGGTGCGCTTCGAGACGGCCCTGGCGCAGCTGTCGCGGGTGGACGACGACGCGCCCATCGCTGGGCGGACCGTGGAGCGGGTTCGCAGCGCCGGAAAGCACCTCCTGATCGAGTTCTCGGGCGACCTCGTGCTCCGGACGCACATGCGGATGTCGGGGAGCTGGCACGTCT
>DASROG010000352.1:0-2836 GCA_035646995.1 Myxococcaceae bacterium | reverse complement strand
CCGGGTGGTCGACGGGACCGGGGCCCCCTGGTTCCGGGGCGACGTCGGTGTCCGGGGCGACCGGATCGCCGCGGTGGGAAACCTCCAGAAGGCCTCGGCGAAGCGCCGGGTGGACGCCGCCGGGAGGTACGTGGCGCCGGGTTTCATCGACATGCTCGGACAGTCCGAGCTCCACCTCCTGGTGGACAACCGGGTGGAGTCGAAGATCCGTCAGGGAATCACCACCGAGGTGACGGGGGAGGGCGGCTCGATCGCTCCGATGAACGAGGTGTTCATCGCCGAGATGAGGCCCTGGCTCGAGAAGTACCGGCTCACCGTCGACTGGAAGGACCTGGACGGCTACTGGCGGAGGCTCCGGAAGGCGCGTCCGGCCGTCAACCTGGTCACCTTCGTGGGTGCCGCCCAGGTACGGGGCGCGGTGCTCGGCCTCGGCGAGGTGCAGGCCGATTCCACCCAGCTCGCCCGGATGCAGCAGGAGGTCGAGACCGCGATGCGCCAGGGCGCGGTGGGGCTCTCCACCGGCCTCATCTACCCGCCGGGCTCGTATGCGACCACGGCCGAGCTGGTGGCCCTGGCGAAGGCGGCCGGGGGCCACGGTGGGCTGTACGCGAGCCACATCCGCGGCGAGGACGACGTGGTGATCCAGGCGCTGGACGAGGCGATCGGCATCGGCCGTGAAGCACAGGTGCCCGTGGAGATCTGGCATCTCAAGACGAGCCTCCGCAAGAACTGGGGGCGGATGAAGGAGGTGGTGGCCCGCATCGAGCGTGCGCGCGCCGAGGGAGTGGACGTCGCCGCCAACATCTACCCGTACGTCGCGGCGTCGAACGGGCTCGCCGCGACCGTTCCCGCCTGGGCACAGGCCGGGGGCACCGAGGCCATGATCCGCCGCTTCCACGACTCCGAGCCCCGGGCTCGGATCCTTCGCGAGGTGAAGGGGGCGCTGGAGCGGGAGCCCCCCGGCGACATCCTGCTCGCCAGCTGCGTGAACCCCGAGCTCAAGAAGTACATGGGGCGGCGGCTGGACGACGTGGCGAAGGAGATGGGGAAGCCGCCCGAGGAGGCGCTGCTCGCGCTGGTGGAGGCCGACAAGGCGCAGGGCTGGGTGGTGCGATTCTGGATGAGCGAGGACGACGTCCGCCTGGCCATGCGGCAACCCTGGGTGAGCTTCGTCACCGACAACCCCGGCCAGGCCACCGACGGCCCGTTCGCCGAGGATCTGGCCCATCCGCGGGCGTTCGGGAGCATGGCGCGGGTGCTCGGGCGCTACGTCCGTGACGAACGGGTCCTGACCCTCGAGGAGGCCGTCCGGAAGATGACCTCGCTCCCCGCCCGGCGGGTGCGCCTCCTCGACCGGGGCATCGTTCGCCCGGGAATGGCGGCAGATCTGGTGGTCTTCGACCTGGAACGGGTCCGGGATCTGGCGACCTTCGAGAAGCCGCTGCAGTACTCGGAGGGCTTCAGCCACGTGGTGGTGAACGGGCGGGTGGTCCTCGATGACGGGAAGATGACGGAAGAGCGCCCGGGAAGGCCGCTGCGGCCAACCCGACCATGATGCCGGGGTGCGACCCGAGCGAGAATGGGCTCATGCGCAGGGTCCTCGGCAACGGCTGGCTGCTCACGGGCGTGGCGCTGGTGGTCGGTGGCTGTGCCCATGATCCGGACGCTGCACCGTCCCGGGGCACGGCCGTGGGCACCTCCCCGCTGGCGCCGTTCGACTCGGTCGACCTGCCGCACCCCAACTCGCGCGAGCAGCTCGCCGCGGCGCTCCGGCAGCGGGGCTTCCTCTCCGCCGATGCTCCCGAGGGGACGACGCTGAACGGCGCGCTCCGGGCCTTCCAGAAGAGCGAGGATCTGCCCCAGAGTGGTTACCCGGACGACGAGACCCTCCGTCGACTGGGAATCGACCCGGGAGCGAAGGACCGGACGCTGGACCCCGCGCCGGTCTGGCGCGAGGGCGCCACCGGCGCCGGAGTGAGCCACTAGACGCGAACATGGGAGCCCCGACCAGAGCTGCGACCCTCGGGATGGCCTTCCAGGGTGGCCAGCCGGTCCACGAATCATCGTCACCCCGGGTCACCGGCGTGGCATCTTCACGCTCATGACTGCCAGCCCGGTCGATGCGCTGAAGCGGGCCGCGGCCGAAGCGGCGGCGAGCCGAGTGGTCTCCGGGATGGTGGTAGGGCTGGGGACGGGGTCGACCGCCATCCACGCCGTGCCGGCCCTGGCGCAGCGCCTGGGCAGCGGCGAGCTCCGGAACATCCGGGCCGTCGCCACCTCGTTCCAGTCGACCATGCTGGCCCGCGAGCTGGGAATCCCGCTGGTCGGCCTCGAGGACATCGAGCGCATCGACATCGCCATCGACGGCGCGGACGAGGTGGCACCCGACCTGACGCTGATCAAGGGCGGCGGCGGGGCGCAGACACGGGAGAAGATCATCGCCACGCTCGCCGTGGACTTCACGGTGGTGGTCGACGAGGCCAAGCTGGTGGACCGGCTGGGCGCGTCTCGTCCGGTCCCGGTCGAGGTCCTGCCGTTCGCCGTGGCCCCCGTGTCCCGGGCCATCCGGCGCCTCGGCGGAGAGCCGGAGCTGCGGATGGCGGTGAAGAAGGCAGGGCCAGTCGTCACCGATCAGGGAAATCTGCTGCTCGACGTCCGGTTCGCGGAGATCGCGGACCCGGCGAGGCTGGAGCGGGAGCTGAAGATGATTCCCGGCACGCTGGAGAACGGCCTGTTCGTGGGGCTCGCGCGGCGTGCATTCGTCGCCAGCATGGTCGGTGGAGCGCCCACGATCCGGGAGCTCCTGCCGCGCAGCAGACCCTGACCTCTCGCTCAG
>DASROG010000351.1:0-5224 GCA_035646995.1 Myxococcaceae bacterium | reverse complement strand
GGCCCTGGGTGCAGGCGCAGCGCCGGTGGGGGAGCAGAGTGATGCTTCCGGACGATGGCGACCCGAGGCGCCTCGGCGCTGGAGGCCACGGCGGTGGCGGTCAGCTCCGGGAGCGCCGGCGCACGAAGCTCGGCGGCACCCCCGAACGGGGTGAGCCCCGCGGCGAGCTGGAGCGTCGCGGTGAGCAGCCCTCCGACGAGCGCGGTGCGCCAGACGAGGTCCCGCAGCCGGAGCGACCGGAGGAGCCCGACCCGCTCGGCGAGCCACGCGCCGCCGATGAGCACGGTGCTGTGGACGGCATAGGTCAGCAGCCAGGCGGCGCCGAGCGTTGCCAGGAGCGACAGGAGAGTCCCCACGATGCCGGCGCTCATCGGCCGCCTCGCTTTCCGCTGCGGCCCTCGGCCTCGGAAATCAGCGCACGCACCTTCTCCAGGTCGCCCGGCCGGACGCTGCCCGCGTCGAGGAGGTGCGTCATCAACGCCGCCACGTCACCCCCGAAGAGCAGGTCCGTGAGCCCGCTCACCATCGAGCGCCGGACCTCGCCCTCCGAGACGCGCGCCCGATAGAGGTATTGCCTGCCCTGGGAGGTGTGACTCACAACCCCCCGTTTTTCCAGGCGGCTCAGGAGGGTGGCGATCGTGGTGGGGGCCAGGTCCCGGGCCGGGCGAAGCGCGTCGGCAATCTCGGCGACGGTGGCTTCCCGCCGGTCCCAGAGCACGCGGAGGAGCGCGATCTGGAGGTCGGTCAGCTGGGTGGCGTCGGGCATGGTCTGCTCCTCGGCTTCGTCGACAGGTGTAATACTACTCCTGTAGACGAGTCAATCCCGGGTCGATTGCAGGCGTCTCGTGAGAACACCAGACCGACCGGAACTCGAAGGCGCAGAGAACCGCCGCCGGCCGTCCGCCCGAGTGGACGGCCCGTGCGCGTGGAACCTCGAGCTCCAGCGTGGTTGGAGGACGCGAGAGAGTACCCGCGAACGAGGTGCGCCGAACGAGGTGCGCCCGAACGAGGTGCCAGACACCTCGTTACGGACACCTCGTTGCCGGGGAACCGCCGCCGGCCGTCCGCCCGAGTGGACGGCCCGGCGCGTGGCACCCTCGCTCCAGCGTGGCTGGAGGACGCGAGGAAGTGCCGCGAACGAGGTGCCGCGAACGCGGTGCCAGACACCTCGTTACCGGACACCTCGTTACCGCCGGCCCTCCCTCGTCTTCCTCGAATTGGCCGCCGAGCTCGGCTCAGCCGGCGGGCGCGAAGATGCTCCGGTGGACGCGCCAGCTCCCGTCCTCGATCCGCCTGAGGATGCGCATCACGTGGAAGCGGCTGGAGGTGACCTTCCCGGTGGCGCGGTCCCGCTCGCTGCCCTCGATGTGGCCCCACTCGACGGCGGTGTCGCCGAACACCAGCGTCTCCTCGAACACCTCGCGGTAGTCCAGGACCTCGGTGCCGCGCGCCGCGTCGGCCATCTTCTCCAGGTCGTGCCGCAGCTCAGGCCCGCGCCTCACCGGGCTGCCGGGCGGGAGCGCGACCGCGTCGGGTGTCCACAGCTCGGCCAGGGCCTTCACGTCGTAGGCCTTGCTCGCCGTCTCGTCGCGGCGGCGGAGCGCCTCGATGCCGCGCATCGCCTCGTCCATCCCGGTCCTCCCCGTGGCTGGGCGCCCGTGCTCGCTCCGCCCGTCGCCGCGTCTGCAAGGGCACCGCCCGGCTCCCTGGAGCTCGCGGCGGAGGCGAGCACGAAACGCTGTGCGTGGGGAAGGGCGAAGCGCTTCACACCAGAAGCCCGGACGTACGGCGAGCACCGCTCGACCAGCCAGGGCAGCGCCGTCCATCCAGCGCGAGGGAACGCCCGGAGCGAGTCGCCGGGAGTTCCGCGGCGGCGCCGGGTCAGCTCGGCCCGGAGCACGGCGGCGAACGTCGTTGGTGTGGAAGCGGCCATGCTTCCGAGAGGAGGTTACGAAGCGAGCAGTCCCCCGCCCGCTCGCCTCCATCGACGTTTTCGGCCTCGGAGTTGTCCCGCGAGACGGTCGTCTCAACCTTTCACCGAACACTTCCAGAATGGGGGAGGACCCATGATGCGGTGGTGGTCAGTAGCAGCATGCGTCGCGCTGGGGACGGGGTGCGCTGGTGCGCCGCCGGTCCCCGCTCAACGCTTCACCGATGCTGAAGCGGAGATCCGAGCGGCCCAGGAGATCGGGGCCGACAAGAATCCCCAGGGCAAGCTTCATCTGCAGCAGGCACGCGACCAGCTCGAGTCTGCGAAGAAGCTGAGCAAGGACAAGCCCGAGGTCGCCGTGCGCAAGCTCGACACGGCCCAGTCCGAGGCCGAGCTGGCCAAGGCTCTCACCCGCGAGCAGACCACTCGGGCTGAAGCCGACGAGGCGAACGCGAGGCTGCTCTCCGCACGCAAGAACCTGTCGGGAACGGGAGGTGGCCAATGAAGTGGTTTGCCGCAGTCGCGGCGGCGATCGTCCTGAGCATCGCCTGTGGCCATCTGGAAGCCACACCCCGGCTCAACGAAGCGCGGGCCGCCTATGACAAGGCCGCGAAGGGCCCGGCCGCCCAGTACAGCCCGGCCGAGCTCGCCACGGCCAAGAAGGCTCTCGACCAGGCCAACGCTTCGCTCGACACCGGCGACCGCGAGCTGGTCGATGACAAGGCAAACGTTGCTCTGAGCAAGATCTCCTCCGCGGAGTCGATCGGGCGGACCCAGGAGGCCGCTGCACAGCGCGATGCGGCGCTGAAGGAGCTGAACCTCACCCGAGACCAGATGCTCAGCAAGACCCAGCAAGAGCTCGACCGGGAGCGCCAGGCACGCAACGTGGCCGAGGCCCAGCTGGCCCAGAGCCGGCAAGAGCTGGAGCGATTCGCCCAGGTCCGAGACATGTCGCGCGGCACGGTGATCACCCTTTCCGGGGGCGTCCTCTTCGAGACCGGAAAGGCCGACCTTCTTCCCGGCGCGCAGGACCGGCTGTCGCGGGTGGCGGCTTATCTCAAGAACTCGCCCCGACCGGTCGTGATCGAGGGCTACACCGACTCGCGCGGGTCCTCCAGCTCCAACCAGGCGCTCTCCGAGAGGCGTGCCCAGGCGGTTTCTGATTACCTCGTCTCCCAGGGTGTCCCGGCGGATCGCATTCGCTCCGTGGGGAAGGGCCCGTCCTCTCCCGTCGCCA
Source organism: Myxococcaceae bacterium (assembly GCA_035646995.1). Lineage (GTDB taxonomy): Bacteria > Myxococcota > Myxococcia > Myxococcales > Myxococcaceae > RPRB01. The sequence goes on along the minus strand of DASROG010000351.1, from coordinate 2,057 downwards.
GCAACGCCAGCCAGTCCGGACGTGCGCAGAATCGGCGCGTGGAGATCGTCCTCGAGCGGGCTCCGGCGGCGGCCAGCTCCTCGGCACCCGGCACGGAGAGCGGTCTGGGCGGCAGCGCAGGCTCGGGCAGTGAGCCGGCAACAGCCACTCCGCCATCGGGGCAGAGCTCGGAACGGCCTCCTCCCACAACGCCCGAGACCACTCCGGCATCGCCGCCCACCAACCCGCGCTGACGGGCCAACCACCGGCTGCTCACCGCCTCGAAGCGCCCCGGCGTCCGGACAGCTGGTCAGCACGACGTCCTGGGTAAGGACAGGGTCCACTCCCGGCGGCCACCCGCGGCGCGCTCCCTTCAGGCGGAGCGCCAAGGAGTGCATGGAGGGGGCGCTCGGCCGCGCGTTCGAGCGCCCCTAGACCGCGGGACTACCGCCCGAGGAAGACGCTGCCTCCGCGCGACAGCCACACGGAGGTCAGGCCAGGGAGCACCCCCAGCACCACGACCGCCGCGGTGCTGAGCAGCAGCGCCAGCTCGGTGGCCAGGTTTCGCTCCGGCAGCGTGCCCGCGTCGGGTGCCGGGCGCATGTACATGTAGACCACCACGCGCAGGTAGTAGTACGCGCCCACCGCGCTGGTGAGCACGCCCACGATGACCAGGCCCACCAGGCCCGCATCCACCGCGGCCCGGAAGATGAGCAGTTTCCCCATGAACCCGGCCATCGGCGGGATGCCGCCGAGGGAGAGCATGAACACCGCCATCGCCACCGCCCAGGCCGGCTTCCGCTGCGCAAGCCCGGCCACCCGATCCAGGTCCCAGGCGAAGCCCCGCACCTCGTCGTCCCGGCGCTCGAGCGCGCCCAGCACCCCGAAGGCGCCCACCGTCGTCACGGTGTAGGCCAGCAGGTAGAAGAGGATGCCCCGCAGCGCCGCCGCGGTGTCCGGGGTCGCACCCGCCGCGAGCGCCGTGACTCCGAGCACCCCGAACGCACCGACCGACGTCACGGTGTAGGCCAGCAGGTAGAAGAGGATGCCCCTCAGCGCCGCCGCGGTGTCCGGCGTCGCCCCGACCGCGAGCGCGGTCACCCCGAGCACGCCGGTCTTCGTCGTCCCGCTCCGCACGAAGAGCGAGGCCACCCCGATCAGGACGTAGCCGGCGTGGGAGATGGAGGAGTAGGCCAGCATCCGCTTCACGTTCCGCTGCGGGAGCGCGAGCAGATTCCCGACGATCATCGTCAGGAACGCCAGCAGCGAGAAGCCGCTGAGCAGCGCGTCGCCGGGGATGCCGTGCCCCAGCACCAGGAACACCCGCACCATCGCCGCGAAGGCCGCCGACTTCACCGCCACGCTCATCATCGCCGTCACCGGAGTGGGCGCCCCCTCGTAGACGTCCGGGGTCCACATGTGGAACGGCACCGCGGCGATCTTGAATCCGAACCCGGTCCCGATGAGCGCCAGACCGCAGTAGGCCAGCGGCCGCCGGTCGGCGAGGAGCGGATCGCTGAACACGCGCGCCAGCTCCGCCCCCATCGCCGGCAGGAGCGTGCTCCGGGTGGCTCCGAAGAGCAGCGAGGTCCCGTAGAGGAGGATCGCCGAGCTGAAGGCGCCGAGGATGAAGTACTTGAACCCTGCCTCGGCTGGCCGCGGCCCCCGGCGCAGGTACGCAGCGAGCGCGTAGGTGGCGACGCTGAGGATCTCGAGGTTGATGAACAGGAAGATGAGCTCGTTGGACAGCCCCAGCAGGCTCATCCCCGCGCCGGCGAAGAGCAGGAGCGCGTAGAACTCGCCACGCTCGGCCTGCCGACCGCGGAGGAACGCCGGCGCCAGCAGCGCCGAGAGCCCCACCCCGATGCAGACCAGGAGCGACACCAGGCTCCCGAAGGGGTCCAGGACGGCGAACCCCTTGAACACCTCGACCGGCGTCGAGAACGCGCTCGCCGCTGCCACCACCCCGGCCAGCACGGTCGTCGCGACCGTCAACGGCGCCTGGAAGGTCCGCGAGGCCGAGGAGAGGAACACCTCGGAGAGCAGCACCAGGCAGGCCCCGGCGCTCAGGATGAGGG
>DASROG010000350.1:0-10204 GCA_035646995.1 Myxococcaceae bacterium | reverse complement strand
GCGCATGGGCTGTGGCGGGGGCGGGGGTCACGGCGGGACGACCTTAACCAGTCCTGCCGGTGCTCCGCTTCCTGACCCCGAAGTGCCGGTGTAGCTGTGCTGCTAGAAGTTCAAGTCAATGAAATCGTTGATGGAATCGATTCACTACAGCGACCGAGCGAGCGTGCGGATGGCCGACTCCCAGAGCCGGATTTCCGCCCGGGTCAAACCCGACCTCTTCCACGGAGCGACCAGGGGGCGGGCGCCCGGCCTGCAGCGGACGGACGAAGCCAGCGGCGCGGAGGACGTCCTCGAGTCCCGCTTCGAGTCTCCGGAGATCGGCATCGGTCCCGGGCCTGGGTGCGCCCCGAGCCGCCGCTGCTGCGCGCACGAGAGCGCGGAGGCGTAGATGCAGACGGCCTGGGCCAGGTTGAGCGAGGGCTGACGCGTGTCGGAGGGGGATGCGGGTCCGGGCATGACACTGCGCGAGCTCACCCCGGAGCAGACCGGTGCGCTCGTCGCCGAAGACCAGCGCGACCCGGCCGGGTCTCCGGGCGGCCCCGGCGGACGGACCCAGATCCACTCGGATTGACCGAAGTTCTTCAGCGCTCGGGCAGCCGCGCCGAGGTTCTCGGGAGTCCGGGGGTGGACGAGGACGAAGCGGACCGGCATGGGCATGGGGGAACGGGGAGGGTAGGACAGGAGGATGAAATCCTCCGTGAAGCGCCGGACGGTCGATCTCTCGGGCTACCCCGACCTGGTGGTCATCTACCTCGGGATGCGGGTGAACGCCTGGTACGGGCTCAAGACACTGATCGGCTTCGGGCCGCGCATCGAGGGAGCGGTCGCGGCCGCTCCACCCGGGCTGCTCCTTCACGAGCCGGTCGTGTACTCGCTGTTCCCGCCCAACGTGGGCATGCGCCAGTACTGGAAGGATTTCGACAGCCTCGAGCGCTGGTCGCGATCCGAGCCCCATGCCGCCTGGTGGCGGGAATTCCTCCGCGACTCCGGCGGGACGGGCTTCTGGCACGAGACCTACCTCATGCGAGGGGGCATGGAGGCCATCTACGACGACCTGCCGAAGCCGGTGGGGTTCCTGCGCTTCGCTCCCGAGGTCGTGGCGAAGGGGCCGATGTTCGGTGCCCGGAAGCGCGCCGGACGGCCGGGAGAGTCGGCCGTTCCCGCGCCGGTCGAGGAGCCGAGCCTCGACGACGGAGCGTGAGAGGCGCCGTCGAGGAGGCGACGGCCCGGGTCCAGGAAGCGATGCCGGCGCCTCGTGGTTCGGTTAGTGTGTCCCGCATCGCTGCTAGGGGTGCCGGGCCCGACGGCCTGGCTGAGACGGCCGGTGGCCGGACCCTCGGAACCTGAACCGGGTGATGCCGGCGGAGGGAAGCAGCGACCGGAGCCGCCCGGCTCCGTCCTCCGCCGCCAGGGAGTGTCATGAGCGGACGGACGAAGCTGAGCGTGAGCGGTGAGCGCCTGGAGGGAATCACCCGCGGGCCCCTGCCTTCCTCGAGGAAGCTCTACCTGACCGGGACGCTGCACCCCGGGGTCAGGGTGCCGATCCGGGAGATTGCCCTCACACCCACCCGGGTCCACCAGGGCTCGGCGTGGCTCGAGACCGCCAATGCGCCGGTCCAGGTCTACGACACGAGCGGCCCGTACACCGACCCGGAGGCGCGCATCGACCTCAGCCGCGGGCTGGACCCGGTCCGCACCTGGCTCGACCGGGACCCGGCGCTGGAGACGCTCCCCGAGGTGACGTCGGCGTACGGCCGGGCACGCGAGGCCGACCCCCGCCTTCGGGACTTGCGGATGGCGCGGATACGGCCGCCCCGGGTCGCCCGGCGTGGGGGAAACGTCACCCAGCTCCACGCGGCCCGGACCGGCATCGTCACCCCGGAGATGGAGGCCGTCGCTCTTCGCGAGAACCTCGTCGCCGAGCAGGCGGCCGAGGGTCAGCACCGGGGCCAGTCCTTCGGGGCCAGCCTCCCCCGGCGAGTGACACCCGAGCTCGTCCGGGACGAGGTGGCGCGCGGCCGGGCCATCATCCCGGCGAACGTGAACCACCCGGAGCTCGAGCCGATGATCATCGGCCGGAACTTCCTGGTGAAGGTGAACGCGAACATCGGCAACTCCGCCGTGACCTCCTCGATCGAGGAGGAGGTGGAGAAGCTGGTGTGGGCCATCCGCTGGGGAGCGGACACGGTGATGGACCTGTCGACCGGCCCGAACATCCACGAGACCCGGGCGTGGATCCTCCGCAACAGCCCGGTTCCCATCGGGACCGTGCCCATCTACCAGGCGCTGGAGAAGGTCGGCGGAAAGCCCGAGGAGCTGACCTGGGAGATCTACCGGGACACGCTGGTGGAGCAGGCGGAGCAGGGGGTGGACTACTTCACGGTCCACGCCGGGGTGCGGCTCCGGTACGTGCCACTCACCGCGAGGCGGGTCACGGGGATCGTCAGCCGCGGCGGGAGCATCCTCGCCAAGTGGTGCCTCGCCCACCACCAGGAGAACTTCCTCTACACGCAGTTCGACGAGATCTGCGAGATCATGAAGGCCTACGACGTGAGCTTCAGCCTCGGGGACGGGCTGCGGCCGGGGTCGATCGCCGACGCCAACGACGCCGCGCAGTTCGGCGAGCTGGAGACGCTCGGGGAGCTGACGAAGCGGGCCTGGGCGCAGGACGTCCAGGTGATGATCGAGGGCCCCGGCCACGTCCCGATGCACCTCATCCGCGAGAACATGATCAGGCAGCTCGAGGTGTGTGACGAGGCCCCGTTCTACACCCTCGGTCCGCTCACCACGGACATCGCGCCCGGCTACGACCACATCACCAGCGGGATCGGCGCGGCGATGATCGGCTGGTTCGGCACCGCGATGCTCTGCTACGTGACGCCCAAGGAGCACCTCGGGCTGCCGGACCGGGAGGACGTCCGGCAGGGCGTGGTGACCTACAGGCTCGCCGCGCACGCCGCGGACCTGGCCAAGGGCCATCCGGGGGCGCAGGCCCGCGACGACGCGCTGTCGAAGGCCCGGTTCGAGTTCCGCTGGGAGGACCAGTTCAACCTCTCGCTGGACCCGGAGAAGGCGCGCGAGTTCCACGACGCCACGCTCCCCGCGGAGGGTGCGAAGGTGGCGCACTTCTGCTCCATGTGCGGGCCGCACTTCTGCTCGATGCAGCTCACCCAGGAGGTGCGGGCCGCGGACCTGGAGCAGGGGATGAAGGAGAAGGCCGAGGAGTTCCGGCGCGAGGGCGGGGAGATCTACCGCTGAGCGGGCTGGCTCTCCTGGACGTGGCCGGGGGGAGCGTGCTGCGCTCGCTCAGCGCTGGCCCTGCGCGACGCGGGTGGCCACGTCGACCGAATCGAGCGCGCGTTCCAGCGCCTCCTCGGCGTCGCGCGCGTCCTGCTCGATCTCTCCGGATTCCCGGGCCTTGGCGGCGGCCATGTCGTCCTTGATCCCCCGGAGCGTCTTCACCCCGAGGTCCATGAAGGCGCGCACGACCTCGGGATCGAACTGTGAGCCCGCGCAGCGCTTGATCTCGTCCACCGCGTTCTCGAAGGTGGTGCTCTTGCGGTACGGGCGGTCCGAGGTCATCGCGTCCAGCGTGTCCGCCACGGCGAAGATGCGGGCGCCGATGTGGATCTCCTCGCCCCGGAGGCCGCGCGGGTAGCCCCGTCCGTCGAAGCGCTCCTGGTGGCTGAGGACGATGGCCGCCGGCGTGTTGAGGAACTCGATGCTCCGGATCATGTCGTAGCCGATGTCCGGATGCCGCCGCATCTCCTTCCACTCGTCGGCGGTGAGCTTGGCCGGCTTGAGGAGCACCGCGTCCGGTACGCCGATCTTCCCGATGTCGTGGAGCAGCGCGCCGCGGCCGATCTCCTCCAGCTCCGGTCCCCGCAGGCTGAGCCTGTCGGCGATGGCCTCGGTGTACTTCACCACCCGCTGGCTGTGGTCGCTGGTCTCGTGCTCGCGGGCGTCCAGGGCCCGGACCAGCGCCAGGAGGGTGGTCTGGTAGGTGTGCTGGATGTTCCGGAGCGCGGTGCGCAGCTCGCCGGTGCGGTCTCGCACCTTGCGCTCCAGCTTCTTCTGGTAGCGCTTTCGCGCCAGCTCGATGCGGCGCTTGGCCAGCGCCCGTTCGATGGCGCGGATGAGGTCGGTCAGCTTGGGTGGCTTGAGCAGGTAATCCACCGCGCCGCGCCGGAGGCAATCCACCGCGGCCTCGGTGTCGCCGTACCCGGTGAGCATGATCACCGCGGTCTCGGAATACCGCTCGCGGAAGGCCTCCAGCAGCCAGATCCCGTCGCGCCCCGGCATCTTCATGTCGCTGATCACCAGCGGAGGGGCCTCGGCAGCCGCGATGTCAAGCGCCGCCTCGGCCGAGCTGGCGGTCCGGCACTCGTACCCTTCCTCCTGAAGGAGCACCGAAATGACGTCGCGCACCGAGGCATCGTCGTCGACGATCAGGATGCGGGTCGGCGCAGCCAGGTTGTCCACGAGGTGCATCCTACGGTTCCGCCTCTCGATACTGCCACGGGGCGGTGTGGACCCCCTCGGGTCCCGCGAGCGCGTTCACGGCTGTCACAGTGTAAGCGCCTTGCGGTCCACCCGGAACGGGGTGAGGTCGATGGAGGGAGCGCGTCCCAGGATCGTGTCGGTGAGCACGTTGGCGGTGATGGGCGTCAGGAGAATGCCGTTGCGGAAATGTCCGCTCGCGAGAAATAGACCGGGAAGCGGTGCCGGCCCCAGTACCGGCAACCCATCCGGCGTATGCGGCCGGAAACCGGCCCAGGTTTCTACCACGGGAGCGGCGGCAAGCCCCGGAAACAACCGCAATCCCACCCCCAGAACCGCCGACAGTCCGCCGGCGGTGACCTGCTTTTCGAAGCCCGCGAACTCCACCGTGCTTCCGAGGAGCAGCCGCCCGTCGACACGTGGCACCGCGTACCCGTGCGCCCCGAACACCACATGTCGGCAGATTGGCGCCCGGGTGCGCACCATCACCATCTGCCCTCGCGCGGGTCGCACCGCGCCTGGCGAGCCGAGCGCTCCGGGCACCAGCGCGGTCCAGGCACCGGCGGCCACCACCACCGCGTCGCCTCCGAGCTCGCCCTGATCGGTGGCCACGCCCACCACCCGTCCGCCGCGCTTCACGAGCGCGTGCACCTGCGTGGTGACGAAGCGCGCGCCGGCCCTGACGGCGGCGACGGTGAGCGCCGAGACCAGGAGCCGGTTGTCCACCACCGCGTCGCCGGGGAAGTGCGCCGCGCCGAGGGTCTCCGGCGAGAGCTCGGGCTCGAGCGCCCGCGTCGCGTCCGAGTCCAGCCACGATGCCTCGAGCCCGCGCGCGCGCTGCCATCCGATGCGCTGGCGCGCCGCCTCGATTCCCGCATCGTCGAACTGGACGACGAGCACTCCGCAGGGGCGGAAGGCGACGTCCACGTCGCTGACCTCCCGCAGCTCCCGGACGAAGTCCGGGTACAGCGCGCGGCTGGCGAGGCACAGCTCGAGGAAAGCCCCGGGCCCGTCGGCCTCGGCCTGGGGCGCGAGGATGCCGCCAGCAGCGCTGGATGCCTCGGCGCCGGGGATGCTCCGTTCCAGCACCGTGCACCGGACGCCGGCCTGCTGGAGCCGCCAGGCGACCGCGCAGCCCATGACCCCCGCGCCGACGATCAGGACCTCCATCAGCGCGCCTCTCCGGGCGCGAGCGGGCGAACCGGAATGGGAGGGTGCGGCTGCTGCGGACCCGTGACGGAGGGGGGAGGCGCCGGCCGCGCCCGGTGGGTGATCCACCACATCCGGGCGAAGACGATCAGCGCCAGGATCATCAATAACAGCGTGCGCAGCGGAAAGCGGCGCGGGCCGCCGGAACGCGTGGGGGGAGTGGTGAGCAACGGCCGCATCTGTCCCATGACGGTTGGTGCTTGATCGGGTGGAAACGGAGGGTTAATGCCGCTCGCACCCACCCGGGTGCAAGGAGGCTGGACCAACGTGGCTGACATTCTGGACGTGGTGATCATCGGCTCGGGACCCGGGGGGTACGTCGCCGCGATCCGCGCCGGGCAGCTGGGCCTGAAGACGGCCATCGTCGAGCGCGACAAGCGGCTGGGCGGCACCTGTCTTCACCGCGGGTGCATCCCCACCAAGGCCCTCCTCTGGACTGCCGAGCTCTATTCCCACATCCAGCAGGCCGCCGAGTTCGGGATCGACCTCAAGGCGCCCACCATCAACTGGCCCGCGGCCATGGAGCACAAGGCCAAGGTGGTCACCGGCGGTGCCAACGGCATCGACTACCTGATGAAGAAGAACAAGATCCAGGTGGTGAAGGGCCATGGCCGCATCGTCGGCAAGGGGAAGGTTGAGGTGACCCTCAACGAGGGCGGTGGCAAGCAGGTGCTCGAGACCAAGAACATCGTCATCGCCACCGGGTCGATCCCCAAGTCGCTGCCCAACGTCCCGGTGGATCACAAGCTGGTCTACAACTCCGACTCGATTCTCGAGATCAAGGAGATCCCCAAGAGCGTCCTGGTGCTCGGCGCCGGGGCGGTGGGTTGCGAGTTCGCCTCCATCTTCGCCCACGTGGGGAGCGAGACGACCATCCTCGAATTCCTGCCACATCTCTTACCCATCGAGGACGAGGACGCGAGCAAGGAGCTGGAGCGGCACTTCCGACGGCGGAAGATCGGCTACGAGCTCTCGGCGCGGGTCCAGAAGGTGGAGCCCGGCGGGAAGGGCGTGAAGGTGACCATGGACACGCCCTCGGGGAGCAAGACGCTCGAGGCGTCCATCCTCCTCTCCGCGGTCGGCCGGAGTCCGGTCACCGAGGGCCTGGGACTGGAGACCACCAACATCAAGCCGGAGAAGGGCTTCGTTCCGGTGGACGACTTCATGCGGACCACCGAGCCCCACGTCTACGCCATCGGGGACGTGATTCCGGGCCCCATGCTGGCCCACATGGCCTCGGCGGAGGGCATCCTGGCGGTGGAGCACATCGCCGGGAAGGAAGTGCACCCCATCAACTACGACCTCACGCCCTCGGCGACCTACTGCTACCCCGAGGTGGCCTCGGTCGGGCTGACCGAGAAGAAGGCGAAGGAGCGCGGCTACGAGGTGAAGACCGGCACCTTCCCGTTCAGCGCCATCCTCAAGGCGAAGATCTCCGACGAGGGGATCGGGATGATCAAGGTGGTGAGCGACAAGAAGTACGACGAGGTGCTGGGGATCCACATGGTCGGGCCCCACGCCACCGAGCTCCTGGCCGAGGCCTGTGTCGCGCTCCGGCTGGAGATCACCACCGAGGAGCTGGGCCGCACCATCCACGCTCACCCGACGCTGTCGGAGATCGTGAAGGAGGGCGCCGAGGCCGCCCTCGGCACGCCGATTCACATCTGACCCGGGGGGATTTGCCGACGTCTGACCGGCGCGGGAGTATTGACCCCCGGCCGGCCCCGTCGTTAATCCCGGAAAGCTTCGATGGCCACGCCCGACCGATTCGCGCTCCCCCAGCTTGCCGAGAGCACCCGGAAGCCCGAGTGGCTGAAGGTCCGGATGCCGCACGGCCGGGAGTACGAGCGGGTCAAGGAGATCGTCCGCAAGACCGGCCTGGCGACGGTCTGCGAGGAGGCCCGCTGCCCCAACATCGCCGAGTGCTGGGGCGGGGGCACCGCGACCGTGATGCTCATGGGGGAGGTCTGCACCCGCGCCTGTCGCTTCTGCCACGTGAAGGTCGGGGCGCCCCCGCCGCTCGACCCCGAGGAGCCGGAAAATCTGGCATCGGCGGTCAAGGCGCTGGCGCTGGAGTACATCGTCGTCACCAGCGTGAACCGGGACGACCGCCCGGACGGCGGCGCGAGCCACTTCGCCGCCGCCATCGGAGCGCTGCGGCGCCGGAGTCCGAGGACCACCGTCGAGGTCCTCATCCCGGACTTCAAGGGCGTGGAGCGCGACCTGGCAACCGTGGCCGAGGCGCGGCCGCACGTCGTGGCGCACAACATCGAGACCGTCGAGCGGCTCACCCCCACCGTGCGCGACCGGCGCGCGGGGTACCGGCAGAGCCTCCGCGTCCTCCGCTACCTGAAGGACCGCCCGGAGCGGCTCTACACCAAGAGCTCGATCATGGTGGGGCTGGGCGAGACCGAGGACGAGCTGGTCCAGACCTTCCGGGACCTGCGCGAGGCCGGGGTCGACGTGCTGACCCTCGGGCAGTACCTCCAGCCTTCGCAGTATCACCTCCGGGTGGCACGATTCGTCCCCCCGGCTGACTTCGACCGGTACAAGCAGGTGGCGGAGACGATGGGTTTCCTGTACGTCGCCTCCGGTCCTCTGGTCCGCAGCAGCTATCGCGCGGCCGAGTTCTTCATGAAGGGTCTCATGGAGCAGGGCCGGCACGCCTGAGCGTCCCTGCGAGGAGCTGACAGCGCCGTGGCCACGTTCGAGTTCAAGCTTCCGGACCTCGGGGAAGGCGTCGTGGAGGGGGAGATCGTCAAGTGGCTGGTCAAGCCCGGCGACGCGGTCGAGGAGGACCAGGGCGTCGTCGAGCTGATGACCGACAAGGCCACGGTCACCGTACCCGCGCCCCGCGCCGGGAAGGTGGTCTCGCTCCACGGCAAGGAGGGGGAGATCGCCAAGGTGCACCAAAATCTCTTGGTCCTCGAGGTCTCGGGCGCCGCACCGGTGACGGCGGCGCCGGCGAGCCCTGCTCCGGCTGCGGCGAGCCCGGCGGCGCCAGCCCGGGCGGTCGAGTCCACGGCCAAGGTCCTCGCCACGCCGGTGACCCGGCGAATGGCCCGGGAGCACGGCATCGACCTGGCGGCAATCGCCGGGACAGGTTCGCAGGGTCGCGTGCTCAAGGCGGACGTCCAGGCGGCGCTGGACCTCGGGAAGGCGGAGCCGGCGCAGGCGCCCCAGCGGGCGAAGCTGGTCCCGCTGCCCTCGGCGGGAGCGGATCAGCGCATCCCCCTCCGTGGCCTCCGCCGGAAGATCGCCGAGAAGATGGTGCGGTCGAAGTTCACCGCGCCGCACTCGCTCTTCGTCGAGGAGGTGGACGTCAGCGAGCTGGTCGCCCTTCGCAAGCGCCTCAACGCCTCGCTGGCCGCCTCCGATGACACCCTCAAGGTCTCCTTCCTGCCCTTCGTCTGCAAGGCGCTGATCCCGGTGTTCCGGAAGTACCCGACGCTCAACGCCAACTTCGACGACGCTGCCCAGGAGCTGGTGCAGCGCGGGTCGTTCAACTTCGGGATCGCCGCCGCGACCGAGGACGGGCTGACCGTCCCGGTGGTGAAGGACGTGGACCGGCTCACCATCCGTCAGCTGGCGGAGGAGATCGCACGGCTCGCAGCTGGTGCCCGGGACAAGACCCTGAAGCTGGACGAGCTCAGCGGCGGCACGTTCACCATCACCTCGCTGGGGACCAACGGCGGGCTGTTCGCGATGCCGATCATCAACTACCCCGAGGTGGCGATCCTCGGCATCCATCGGATCCGGAAGCGGCCGGTGGTGACCGACGACGACCAGATCGTGGTGCGCGAGACGATGAACGTCTCGCTGTCGTTCGACCACCGGGTCATCGACGGCCTGGTGGCCGCGGAGGCGGTCGGAGCGCTGGTGCAGCTGCTCGAGCACCCGGAGTCGCTCCTGCTCGAGATGGCGTGAACCCGCGCGAGCTGCTGCAGTCGGCGCAGGCGGCGGAGCGAGAGGGAGACCTCGCCCGGGCCGGTGCGCTGCTGGAGCAGGCGGCGCGGATCTACGAGTCCACCGGGCACTCCGCCCGGGCGGCCCAGATGCGCCGCCACGTGGAGCGGCTGGGCACCGTGGCCCGGGCCGGGGCAGGCGGGGCGGAGGAGCCACCCGGGAGCGGGCTGAACGGTCTGGAGAGCGCGCCCGGCTCGGAGCCGCTCCCCGGGCTGGATAGACCGCTCTTCGAGCGGATGCCCACGCTGGCTGATCCGACCCTGGAGGCCTGGTGCAGCTTCTGTTGCCGGCCCTCCCGGGAGGTGGGGGCGCTCGTCGCCGGGCCCTCGCACGCCTACGTGTGCAGGGGGTGCGCGGAGCTGGCCGGCTCCCTGCTCGACGGCGCCGCCGACGCACATGGGGCGGAGGAGGGCACGGCGATGCCGTCCTCGGGGGGAGCCGTCGAGATCGCCCTCCCGGCGACGCCTCGCCTCCGGGCGTCCGATTCTGCACGTGGGACGCCCTTCCACGTGCCGAATCGGACGGGGAG
>DASROG010000349.1:0-3343 GCA_035646995.1 Myxococcaceae bacterium | reverse complement strand
CCTGGGTGATTGTTTCTGCACGTGGAGCGGCGCACCAGGTGCGGAAGCGGTCGTCGGGGGAGCACGCGCTGCCGGGGGCCCGACCCGGTCGGTTTCCCGGAGCCCGCATGCGTGGCCGAGCGTCCGGCCTGGGTGACCGTTTCTGCACGTGGAACGGCCTCCCACGTGCAGAAAAGTACCGCCCGGTCGGGTGCCGTCCTCAGGCATGAAGCGGAGTCCATCTCGAGGGACGACCCGGACCTGTCGGAAGTCCCGAGCCCTCTCCGCCCTCGGGATTCCTTCTGGGGCGCACGCGCTGCCGAGTGCCCGACCGGGTCGTTTCCCGGAGCCCGCGTGCGTGGCCGAGCGTCCGGCCTGGGTGACTGTTTCTGCACGTGGAACGGCTTCCCACGTGCAGAAAGTACCGCCCGGTTGGCTGCCGTCCTCGGGCATGAAGCGGAGTCCACCTTGGAGGGACGACCCGGATCCATCGGGAGTCCCGAGCCCTCTCCGCCCCTCGGGATTCCCGTCCCCAGGCCTGGAGCGGAGCCCGACCCCAGCTCTTTCGGCGATCCTCTCTGCCACGTGGAGCGGTGCACCACGCGGAGGAACGGTTGGCGGGCCGGCGCGCCCTGCGCGGGCGCGAACCGGGTCGGTCTTCCCGCTCCCGGGCTGGGAGGGTCGCTACGTGAGCGTCTTCGCCGCCGCGCGGAGCACGTGCCCGGCGATCTCCTCCACCCCCACCCCGTTCGTCACCTGGGCGAACACGGTGGGGCCCGCGCCCCGCATCTTCCGCGCGTCCCGGTCCATCACCCCGAGGTCCGCCCTCACGTGCGGAGCGAGGTCGGTCTTGTTGATGACCAGCAGATCCGACTGGGTGATGCCCGGCCCGCCCTTGCGCGGCACCTTGTCCCCGCCGGCGACGTCGATGACGTAGATGGTGAAGTCCGCCAGCTCCCGGCTGTACTGCGCGGCCAGGTTGTCCCCCCCGCTCTCCACGAAGAGCAGCTCGGGGGCGGGGCGCACCTCCTTCATCAGCCGCTCCAGCGAGAGGAGGTTGTGGCTGATGTCCTCGCGGATGGCTGCGTGCGGACAACCCCCGGTCTCCACCGCGCGGATGCGCTCGGTGGGCAGCGCCTCGTTCCGGACCAGGAACTCGGCATCCTCCCGGGTGAAGATGTCGTTGGTCACCACCCCGAGGCTGATCCGGTCGCGCAGCAGCCGGCACAGCGCGAGCACCAGCGCCGTCTTCCCGCTTCCCACCGGGCCGCCGACGCCCACCGTGAACGCACGCTCGCGGGTGTCGCGCCGCATCGGCCGCTCGCGCTGGTGGAAGTGGCCGGGGTGGTCGGCGTGGGTGTGGTCGCCTTCGTGGCCCATCTCTGATGTCCCTCCTTCAGGACTGGAACAGCCGCGAGTGCAGCCGGTCGTGCGTGGCGTGGAAGAGGTCGAGCAGCGGCGCCGGCTGGGCGAGGTCGGCCGCTCCCAGGGAGCCGCAGCGGCTGGCCACGGCGTCCAGCGCCGGCTCCAGCTCGCCGAGGATGCGCTGGGCCTCGTAGGTCCCCACCAGACCCAGCCGCACGCCCGCGGACAGCACGCCGCGTGCGCTGCTCCAGAGCAGGAGCCGCTGTGCCTCCTCGAGGGACATCTGCAGCGCGCGAAACACCACGCCCCAGAGCGGGGCGAGGTGCATGCAGAGCCCCCCGGGCACCCGCGGAGCCTCGTCCGCGAAGACCCGCGCGCAGGTGGAGAAGAAGGCCTCGCCCTGGGTCCGGCTCGCACGGTTCGCCACGTGGTTGGCGAGGAAGACGTCGGCCCGTGCGTCCAGCTCCGCCAGCGCGTCCGGGTCCAGCCAGGCCTCGCGGGCGAGCGGAAGCGCGCCGAACCCCACCTGCCACAGCGCCGAGCGGGCGAAGGCCCCGAGGTCCCGGACCTCGCCCGCCTGGGCCGCCGCCTCGAGCCCGCCCGAGTGCGCGAAGCCGCCGGTGGGGAACGCCGAGTCCGCGAGCTGGAGGAGCCGCCAGGTCACCATGGGATCAGAAGAGCGCGTACCGCTGCGCGAGGGGGAGGGTGCGCGCCGGCTCGCAGCGGAGCAGGACGCCGTCGGCGCGGACCTCGTACGTCTCCGGATCCACCTCGAGCTGCGGAAGCGCGTCGTTGAGCTGCATGTGCCGCTTGCCCAGCCCCCGGCACCCGCGCACCGCGGACAGGCGCTTCGTCAGCCCGAGCTGCGCCACCGTTCCCTCCGACATCGCCCGCTGGCTCACCAGGGCGAGGCTGATCGCGCCCGGGGCCCGGGCCCCGAACATCGGCCGCATGATCAACGGCTGGGGCGTGGGGATGGAGGCGTTGGCATCGCCCATCTGCGCCCAGGCGATGAATCCACCCTTGATCACCATCTCCGGCTTCGCCCCGAAGAAGCCCGGCTTCCACAGCACGAGGTCGGCCAGCTTGCCCACCTCCACCGAGCCGGTCTCGTGGGCGAAGCCGTGGGCGATCGCGGGGTTGATGGTGTACTTCGCCACGTAGCGGCGGATGCGCAGGTTGTCGTTCTGTCCCTGCTCGTCGGAGAGCCGGCCGCGCTGCTCGCGCATCTTGTGGGCCGTCTGCCACGTCCGGGTGATGACCTCGCCGACGCGCCCCATCGCCTGGCTGTCGCTGGACATCATGCTGATCGCCCCCAGGTCGTGGAGGATGTCCTCGGCGGCGATGGTCTCGGCGCGGATCCGGCTCTCGGCGAACGCCACATCCTCGGGGATCTCCCGGTCGAGGTGGTGGCAGACCATGAGCATGTCGAGGTGCTCGTCCAGCGTGTTGACCGTGAACGGACGGGTGGGATTGGTCGAGGAGGGGAGCACGTGCGGCACGCCGCAGACCCGGAGGATGTCCGGTGCGTGGCCGCCGCCCGCCCCCTCCGAGTGGTAGGTGTGGATGGTCCGTCCCCGGAAGGCGGCGATCGAGTCGTCCACGAAGCCCGACTCGTTGAGCGTGTCGGTGTGCAGGGTCACCTGCACGTCCTCGTCCTGGGCGACGCCGAGGCAGCAGTCGATGGTGGCCGGTGTCGTCCCCCAGTCCTCGTGGAGCTTGAGGCCGATGGCCCCGGCTCGGATCTGGTCCACCAGCCCCTCGGGCCGCGAGGTGTTCCCCTTGCCGGTGAAGCCGATGTTCAGGGGGATGTCGTCCACCGCCTCCAGCATGCGGGCGGTGTTCCAGATCCCGGGCGTGCAGGTGGTGGCGTTGGTCCCGGTCGCCGGGCCGGTGCCTCCGCCGACCCACGAGGTGATCCCGCTGGCCAGCGCCTCGTCCGCCTGCTGCGGGCTGATGAAGTGGATGTGGCTGTCGATGCCGCCGGCGGTGAGGATCA
>DASROG010000348.1:0-11134 GCA_035646995.1 Myxococcaceae bacterium | reverse complement strand
CGACCAGAGGCTCGTCGAGAGGTCGAACCAGTGCAGGCGGCGGCGGCGCGCGGCCTGGGCGGCGGTGCGGCGGGCTCCGAGCTCCGTCTCGAGGGGCGGACGTTCCTGGACGCTGGTGGCCATGCCCTAGCCTTCCGTCTTCAGCACGGCCAGGAAGGCCTCCTGCGGGATCTCCACCGAGCCCACCTGCTTCATCCGCTTCTTGCCCTCCTTCTGCTTCTCCAGGAGCTTGCGCTTCCGGCTGATGTCGCCACCGTAGCACTTGGCGAGCACGTTCTTGCGCATTGCGGAGATGGTCTCGCGGGCGATGACCCGGCTGCCGATGGCCGCCTGGATCGCCACCTCGTACATCTGCTTGGGAATGACCTCCTTCAGCCGCGCGCACACGTCCCGGCCGCGCTGGTAGGCGCGGTCCCGATGCACGATGACGCTGAGCGCGTCCACGGGATCTCCGTTGATCAGCACGTCGAGCTTGACCAGGTCCGAGGTCTGATAGCCGGCGAGCTCGTAGTCGAGGCTGGCGTAACCCCGGCTGACGCTCTTGAGCTTGTCGAAGAAGTCGAACACCACCTCGGACAGAGGCATTCCGTAGGTCACCTGGACCCGCTTGCCGGAGCTGCCCAGGTACTTGATGTCCTTCTGCACCCCACGGCGGTCCTGGCAGAGCTTGAGGATGGCGCCCAGGTACTCGTCCGGCACGTGGATGTGGCAGGTGAGGACCGGCTCCTCCATGTGCTCGATGTGCTGCGAGGCGGGGAGCTTGGCCGGGTTGTCGATCAGCATCTCGTCGCCCTTGACGCTGAACACCTTGTAGACCACCGAGGGCGCGGTGGTGATGAGGCTCAACCCGTACTCGCGCTCCAGCCTCTCCTGGACGATCTCCATGTGGAGCAGGCCCAGGTAGCCGCAGCGGAACCCGAAGCCGAGCGCAGTCGACGTCTCGGGCTCGTAAGTGAACGCCGAGTCGTTGAGCTGCAGCTTCTCCAGCGCGTCGCGGAGGTTCTCGTAGTCGGCCGAGTCGATGGGGAAGACGCCGCTGAACACCATCGGCTTCACTTCCTGAAAGCCGGGGAACGGCTCGGAGGTGGGGCGCGCCGCCTCGGTGACCGTGTCGCCCACCTTGGCGTCGTGGATCTCCTTGACGTTGGCGACCAGCACGCCGACCTCGCCGGCGATGAGCCGGGTCACCGGGCGGCTGAACGGGGCGTAGACGCCGAGCTCCTGCACCTCGAACTTCTTCCCGTTGGCCATGAGGAGGATCTGCTGCTTCAGCTCCAGCGTCCCCTCCAGCACCCGCACCAGCGTCACCACGCCGCGGTAGCTGTCGTACCAGCTGTCGAAGATGAGGGCCTTGAGCGGCGCGGCAGGGTCACCCCTCGGCGGCGGCACCCGGGCGACGACTGCCTCGAGGATCTCCTCGATGCCGATCCCCTCCTTCGCCGAGGCGGGAACGGCGCTGGAGGCGTCGAGGCCGATGACGTCCTCGATCTCCGCGCGGGTGCGTGCCACGTCGGCGGAGGGGAGGTCGATCTTGTTGATGACCGGGATGACCTCCAGGTCCTGGTCCAGCGCCATGTACACGTTGGCCAGAGTCTGGGCCTCCACGCCCTGCGAGGCGTCCACCACCAGGAGCGCCCCCTCGCACGCCGCCAGCGACCGGCTGACCTCGTAGGCGAAGTCGACGTGGCCGGGGGTGTCGATGAGGTTCAGGACGTAGTCCTTCCCGTCCTTCGCCCGGTAATTCATCCGGACCGACTGGGCCTTGATGGTGATGCCCCGCTCCCGCTCCAGCTCCATGTTGTCCAGGAACTGATCCTGCGCCTCCCGCTTGCTCACCGTGCCCGTCCTGTCGAGCAGGCGGTCGGCCAGAGTCGACTTGCCATGATCGATGTGGGCGATGATGCAGAAGTTGCGAAGGTGAGCGTTCTCGGCCGGCATTTCTGGGGTCTCTGACGTCGCGGCGGCTCCCTAGCACCCCGGTGAGCCGGGGCGCCACCGCCCCACGGGTGTCAGCCTACAGCGGTTTCACCGTCGCGCCGCCGTTCGACCGGCCTCCGGCCCGGTCCCGGAACCAGCCGACGGTGCGCTGCAGCCCCTCCTCGAGCGCCACCGCGGGACGCCAGCCCAGGACCTTCGCCGCGAGGCTCGGGTCGACCGAGCTGCGCATCTGCTCGCCGGGCTTCGCCGGGGCGTGCTGCGCCGGCCTGCCCACTCCCCCCGCCCGGGCGAGGAGCGCGTAGAGCCGGTTCACGTCCGTCTCGATGCCGGTGCCGATGTTGATCGGCCCCTGGACGTCACGGGTGGCGGCCAGGAGATTGGCCCGGGCCACGTCCGTGCCGTAGACGAAGTCCCGGGTCTGCTCGCCGGTCCCGTTGATGATGCAGGTCTCTCCCCGGAGGAGCCGCTCGGAGAAGATGGCTACCACCCCGGCCTCGCCATGCGGGTTCTGTCGGGGCCCGTAGACGTTGGCGTAGCGCAGGGCCACGGACGCGAGCCCGTACTGCGCCCGGTAGTAGCCGAGGTACAGCTCGCCGGACGCCTTGGAGACTCCGTAGGGCGAGACGGGCCGCGTGGGATGCGACTCGGGCGCGGGATGGACGTCCTGCTCGCCGTAGATGGCTCCGCCGGTGGAGCTGAACACCACCTTGCGAACACCCGACTTTCGCGCCGCCTCGAGGAGGTTGAGGAACCCGGAGACGTTCACCTCGGCGTCGAAGCGCGGGTCGGCCACCGAGCGGCGCACGTCCATCTGCGCGGCGAGGTGACACATCACCTCGAAGCGCTCGGATTCCACCAGCCGAGCCGCATCCGGCGAGCGGATGTCCGCCACCACCAGCCGCACCTCGACCTTCAGATTTTCTCGCCGGCCGCTGGACAGGTCGTCCAGGGCCCACACTTCATGACCTTCGTCGAGGAAGACGTCGGTGACGTGGCTGCCGACGAACCCGGCGCCGCCGGTGACCAGGACCTTCACGGGTGCGCGCTCCTGGCCTCTCCCGGGCGAGCCGCGAGCCCCGGTACCCCGCGGAAGTAGGCGATGGTCTGCTTCAATCCATCGCTCAAGCTGGTGCGTGGCTCCCAGCCCAGCAACTCCCGCGCCCGCGTGATGTCGGGACGGCGCCGCTGCGGGTCGTCCTTGGGCAGCGGCAGGTGGACGATGCGCCCTCCCCCGCCGGCGGCCGCCCGCACCGCCTCGGCGAACTGGAGGATGGTCATCTCCTCCGGGTTGCCGAGGTTCACCGGGTCCTGCACGTCCGAGATCGCCAGGCGAACGAACCCGTCCACCAGGTCCGAGACGTAGCAGAAGCTCCGGGTCTGGCTGCCGTCGCCGAAGACGGTGAAGTCCTTCCCGGCGAGCGCCTGGGCGACGAAGGCCGGCACCACTCGCCCGTCGTGCAGCCGCATCCGGGGACCATAGGTATTGAAGATGCGGACGATCCGCACCGAGAGGCCATGGGTGCGCCGGTACGCAGCCACCAGCGCCTCACCGTAGCGCTTCGCCTCGTCGTACACCGAGCGCGGGCCGATGGGGTTCACGTTCCCCCAGTACGACTCCCGCTGCGGATGCTCGAGCGGGTCGCCGTACACCTCCGAGGTGGACGCCTGGAAGAAGACCGCCCCCCTGCGCCTCGCCAGCTCGAGCCCGTGCTCGGTCCCCCGGGCCCCGACCCGCAGCGTCTCCAGCGGCAGCTCCGCGTAGTCGATGGGCGAGGCCGGCGAGGCCAGGTTGAAGACGTGGTCCAGCGGCCCGTCCAGGTCGAACGGCTCGCAGATGTCGTGGGTCACGTGCCGGAAGCGTGGATCGCTGCGGAGCTCCCGCAGGTTCGCCTCCGAGCCGGTCAACAGGCTGTCCACCGACACCACCGAGGCCGCGCCGTCCTGGAGCAGCCGCTCGCAGAGGTGAGACCCCAGGAATCCGGCGCCCCCCAGGACGGCCGCGCGCTTTCCGTTCATTCCGTTCAAGTGCCTAGAGATCCTCGAAGGTGGCCTGCCCCGGAAGATGCGAGCGGTACTTCTCGAGGACGAGGTCGATCCCCTGGCGGATGTACTCCGCCACCGGGACCTTGGTCTTCTCGTTCAGGAGCTTCAGCTGCGCGCTCTGCTCGGGGGTGATGTAGATGGTGGTGGAGAGCTTCTTCCTGGGCATGGCCAGAGGTGAACGTACATGAAGGGTCACCCTGCGGCCACGACACCCGCCGGGATGTACCCCTGGTGCGCCGGTCCGGCGTTCGGGGACAATCCATGCCCATGAAAATGCTGGGATGCGTGCTGTCGACCGCTGGCCTCGTGCTCGCTGCCGGGTGCGCCCACAAGCCCGCGCCGCCGGCCACCGGCCCGGGCAGCGCGGTGGGAAGCAACATTCACCAGCCGGCCAGGGAGGAGCACGTCCAGGCCTACGACCTGCACCGCAGCGGCAAGCCGGACGTGTGGGTCTACTCCGTCACCACCCAGGACGCCTCGGGCCGCCCGGTGGAGCGGCGGGTCCGCAAGGAGGCCGACCTCAACGGCGATGGGCGGGTGGACATCGTCGACTACTTCGACGAGGCCGGGCAGGTCACGCGAGAGACCCTGGACCTCGACTACGACGGGAAGGTCGACTCGACGCTCTACTTCGAGAAGGGCAAGAAGGTCCGCTCGGAGAAGGACCTCGACGGCGACGGGCGGGTCGACACCTGGAGCTACTACGACGGGAACGAGAAGCTCTCCCGCAAGGAGCGGGACGTGAAAAGCACCGGGAAGGTCGACTACTGGGAGTACTGGGAGAACGGCGTCATCGACCGGATCGGCGAGGACCTCGACGGCGACGGCCAGGTGGACCGCTGGACCAAGGGCAGCGACGCGGCCACCGCCGGGAAGTGACCGCCGCCGTAGATTCCCCCACCGTTCAGGGAGTGGAGGTCCCGGCGCGCCCGTAGGAGTCCTCGAGCCGGACCACGTCGTCTAGCTCGGGGGTGCTGACCTCCAGCACGTCGCAGTCGGTGAGCGCCACCATCCGGTGCTTCGTCAGCGGCTTCACGTGGTAGCTCTCGCCGGGCTTCAGCTCACGCTCCACCAGCCCGTTGCCCTCGTCCACCACGAAGAGGAGCCGCCCGCTCTGGACGTGGATCGTCTCGTCCTTCTTGTTGTGGTACTGCAGCGAGAGCTTGTGGCCCTGGGCGATGTGCAGGAGCTTGCCCACGTAGCGGTCGGTGTGCGCCCAGATCAGCTCGTAGCCCCAGGGCTTCTCCACCCGTCGTGTCGTGGTCATCGGCTCGTTGCTCACCTGGTCGATGCGACGAACGCCTCGGCCTGCGTCTCACGCTTGAAGTCCTGCAGGTACCGGGTGGCGGCGTCCTTGCTGGGGAAGCTCCCCATCCGCACCCGGTACCAGGTCCCCTTCCCGGGGACCTCGGCGGCCACGATGTAGGGCGCGTAACCCTTCTCGCGCAAGCGGGAGGCCTGGCGCTCGGCGTCGTCCCGGTTGGGGCTGGCCCCGAGCTGCAGAGTGAAGGCCCCGGTTGCGCTGGTGGCCTCCGGCACCTTCGGCGTGGGATGCGCTGCGGCGGGCGCGGACCGGGTCACCACCGACTCGGCCGTGGCCTGGCGAGGGGAGAGCTCGGCCTTCTTCTCGGCCTTCACCTCGGCGGTGGCGGGCGCGGGAACGGCGGCGGGCCGCGGCAAGGTGGGCTTGCTCGCAACGGCGGACGCGGCCGGGGCCGCAGCGGGACCGCTGACCGGGGCCACGGAGCTCGAGGAGGCGGCGGCCGGAGTGGACGAGGCGTGCGCGGTCGCACCTGTCGAGCTGCCGGGAGCGGTCAGCGCGGAGGCAGCCGGGGCGGAGGCGGCCGGAGCGCGGACCACGGTCGGCGTGGGCGCGACTGGCTTGGTCAGCTCCTCCTGGAAGGTGAGCGGCGGGGCGGCACGAGCGCGCTCGAGCGCATCGGACTTGTGATCCAGTGCGGTGAGAAGGTCCGGCGCGCGATCGGCGCGCGGCGTGCCCGCGAGCTTCTTGCCCACCAGCACCCCGAGGACAAAGACCGCGCCGAGCACGACGATGCCGCCGATCAGCAGGCTGACCACCTGCCGGCTGTCGAGCGACAGGTCGTACTTCTCCCGCATCCGGTGGGTGTCGCGCATCAAGACATGGAGAGGATTACGCCCGGCTCCGGAGGGGGTCAAATTCCCCGGTGGTCGTTCCGCGTTCCCGCGACAGTGCGTCCCACGCGCCGCAACCGGGGCAACGGAAGTCGAAGGTACGGAAGCGTGCGCGACAGCTCCCGCAGCGGAAGGCGAGCAGCGGGTCGCCCAGGCGGCGCAGCACCTCGCGGTACTGGTCGCGCACCGAGTCGAGCTGCCCGGTGGCGAGGAGCAGCTCTCCGAGCGCGCGCCGTGCCTCCACCGAGCGTGGCGTCCGGGACACGGCCGCCTGCAGGACCCCGGCCGCGTCGTCCGGTCGTCCGGCGCGGATCAACGCCTCGGCCCGGGTGAGCGATACCGGCAGGGCGCGCTCCCCCAGCGGCTCCTCCAGCTCGCCGAGCCACCGCGCGCATGCCTCGGGCGTGGCTCCGGCCTCGAGCGCCAGCGCGTAACCCTGGGCGGCGGTCTCCGGCTCGCGCACCACCGCCTGCCGCGCGGCTTCCCCTGCACCCTCCGCGTCACCGGCCGCGAGGCGGACACGGCCGAGGGCGAGGAGCCCGTGGGCGCCGTCGGGGGCCAGCGACGTGGCACGCTCGGCCAGCGCCCGCGCGGCGGCGGGATCCGACGCCACGGTCGCCAGGGAATGCTCGGCGAGCAGGTGCGCCAGGACGTCGTCCCCGCTACCCGAGTACTGGAGGTGGAGTTCCTGGATCTCCACCGCCCGCGCCCACTCGCGGCTCTCCTCCAGCAGCCGCCGGAAGGCGACCAGGGCCTCGGGCTGGACCGGCGTGTCGGCGACCAGCGCCTCGAAGGTCTCGCGGGACCGGTCCTGCATCCCGGCCCGGCGGTAGTCGAGCGCCAGCTCCAGCCTCGCTCGCCGCCGCACGTGGGGCTGCAGCTGAGGCTTGAGCAGCATGTTCTGACCGAGCCGGATCGCCCAGGCCAGCTCGCCCTTGCGGCGCATCAGCGCGGCGAGGGCGAAGTAGGTCTCGGTGGTGCCGGTGTTGAGCTGCGCGGCCCTCGACAGCTCGGCGATGGCCGCGTCCGGCTCGTCGGAGAGCACGTAGCGCACCCCGGCGAGGTACGCCCGGGACGCGTCCTCGGTGCTCCGCTTGCGAGAGAGCGCGGCGAGCAATCCCAGCACCGCCATCAGCGCGGTGGCGGCGAGCACGGGGACCAGGAGACCGACGCCTTCCATCCGCCAGGGACCCTCAACCGCCGGAAAGCGCGGCCTCGAAACGCGGCTGCAGCGCGTCCCAGGTCTGCTCGAGCGTCTCGATCATCACCTTGGCCGCGGCCACCACCGGCATGAAGTTGGTGTCGCCGCGCCAGCGCGGGACGAGGTGCCAGTGCAGGTGGCCGTCGATCCCCGCGCCGGCGTCACGCCCGATGTTCATCCCGAGGTTGGCCCCCGAGGGGCGATACACCTCCCCGACCACCTTCACCGCGATCTGGAGCAGATGCTGCAGGTCGTCGAGCTCGTCGTGATCGAGCGCGGCGTAGTCGCCGGTGTGCCGGCGAGGGACCACCATCAGATGCCCGTTGTTGTACGGGTACCTGTTGAGGATGGCGAAGCTCTTCGCGGTCCGCGCGACGATCAGGTTCTTCCGGTCTTCCTCCCGTCCGGTCTGCTCCGGATAGCGGCAGAAGATGCAGCCCTCCTCCTTCTGCGCGTCGATGAACTCGCGCCGCCAGGGCGCCCAGAGGTGGTCCATCAAGGGTCCCCCGCCGCGGGCGACGGCATCAGAAGCCTGGGCCCCGGTGCCGAGAGCACCTCGCCGAGCCGTGTCGAGAGCGCCTGGACCAGCGACTGCGCGTCCTCGCCGAACATCGCCCGGAACAGCGGGCGATCCTTGGTGGGGTACTCGATGCGTGGCTCGCCCCGCATCCCGGCCAGCTTCCCGGCTTCACGCACGGCGTCCGGCAGCCCGCCGAGCTCGTCCACCAGCTTCAGCTCCTTGGCCTTCCGCCCGGTGAAGACCCGGCCGTCGGCCACCTTGCGGACCTCCTCCTCGGGGAGCTTCCGCGACTCGGCCACCGCGCCGATGAACTGGGCGTGCACGTCGTCCAGCATCGACTGGAAGTAGGACCGCTCCTCGGCGCTCATCTCCCGGAAGGGATTTCCGGCATCCTTCAGCTTCCCGGCGGTGATGGTGCGCATGTCCACCCCCGCCCACTTGAGCAGCGCCGAGACGTTGGGGAACTGGGAGATGACGCCGATGCTCCCGGTCAGGGTCCCGGGGTTGGCGTAGACCTTCTCCCCGCCCATCGCGACGTAGAAGCCGCCGGACGCGGCGATCGAGCCCATGCTGGCCAGCACGTGCTTCTTCTTCTGGAGCCGCTGCATGGCCTCGAGGATCTCCTGTGAGGGCCCGACCGATCCTCCGGGGCTGTCGATCCGGACCACCACCGCGCGGATGCGCGGGTCCTCCTCGAACTCCCGTAGCTCCTTGAGGGTGGTCTTCGAGTCGGTGATGACGCCGGTCACCTCCACCACCCCGACCCGCTCGCCGCCCGCGCGGGCCATGACGTTGCCGCCCCGCCCGCTCTGGACGGCGATCCAGGCGAGCGCCATGAAGGTGAAGAGGCAAAGGAAGAGGCCTCCGAAGACGAGACCCAGGATCCAGGCGGCGCGGCGGTCCATGTGCCGGTCGCTTCTAGCCGATCCAGCCGCCCCCGAGCACCTCGTCCCCCCGGTAGAACACCGCGGCCTGTCCGGGGGTGACCGCGCGAACCGGCTCCTCGGTGCGGACGGTGAGGCGCGCGCGATCGGCGGCGACCACCCGCGCCGGGGTCCCGGCGTGCCGGTGCCGGATCCGGACGTGCACCGCCTCGTCTGCCGAGGGGGTGCCTTGCACCCAGGATGGCTGCAGCACGGTGAACTCCGAGCGCTCCAGCCCGCTCGCCGGACCGACCACGACCGCTCCGGTCCCGGCCTCGATGCGCTGGACGTAGAGCGGCTCCGCGGACGCCACGCCGAGGCCGCGACGCTGGCCCACCGTGAAGCGGTGCACGCCCCCGTGCGTCGCGAGCACCTGGCCCCGGCCGTCCACCACCGTGCCGGACGGCCGTGGACCGGCAACGCGCTCGACGAAGCCGGCGTAGTCGCCATCGGGGACGAAGCAGATCTCCATGCTCTCCGGCTTCTCACTGGTCGGCAGGCGGTGGCGCTGGGCGATGGCCCGGACGTCCGCCTTGGAGAGCTCTCCCACGGGAAACTCGAGCTGCGCGAGCGCCTCCTGCCCCAGGGTGAAGAGGAAGTAGCTCTGGTCCTTCGAGGGGTCCCTGGCGCGGAGGAGGCGGAATCCGTCCGCGGTCCGCTCCACGCGGGCGTAGTGGCCGGTGGCGAGCCGCGCCCCGAGCGCGCGGGCCTTGGCGAGGAGGAAGTCGAACTTCACGTCGCGGTTGCAGGCGACGCAGGGCACCGGCGTCTTCCCCTCGAGGTAGGAGCGGACGAAGGGCTGGACCACCCGGTGGTTGAACACCTCCTCGGCGTCGGCGACGTAGAAGGGGATGCCGAGCGTGCTGGCGACGGCCCGGGCGTCGTCGATGTCGTCCGGGCTGCAGCAGCTCCCGCACCGGGCGGCGCCCTCGTAGGACCAGACCCGCAAGGTGATGCCCAGGACCTCGTGTCCCTGCTCCAGCAGAAGCGCGGCGGCGGCCGACGAGTCGACCCCGCCGCTCATGGCGACGACCACGCGCATCGAGCCCCCTTGGTAGCACAGGGGCGCTACCCGATGCTCCGAAGACCCCCGCCAGCGCCGCCAGCAGGCTGCAGCACCGAGACCACCGGCTTCGCGCTCTCCGGCCCCGAAGCCGCCGTGGCACCCGGGAGCTGGACCTCCACGCGTGTTCCGACCCCCGGTCGGGACGTCAGCCCAATCGAGCCGCCCAGCGCCCGGACGTAACGGTCGACGATCGCCAGCCCCAGGCCATGCCCGGGCCGTTCGGTGCTCGCGCGGAAGAAGGGCTCGAATGCGCGGCGCACGGTCCTGGCGCCCATCCCGATCCCGTTGTCCTCCACGAGGAGGGTCAGCCCCTGCAGGCCCAGCGTCCCGGTGATCCGAACGCGGCACCGTCGGTCGACAGACCGATACTTCAGAGCGTTTCCGACGAGGTTCCGGACGATCTGGCCGAGCACCTCCGGAGCACAGCGCACGCGGACGTCCGGCAGCTCGAGCCGGAGCTCGGCCCCGTCGAACTCCGGACCCAGATCCTCGAGGACCTCGGCGATGACCGACGCGGCCGCGCAGTCCCCCGAGGGGGGCCGACCCGAGCGGGAGAAGGCGAGCATCGCCTCGATGAGGCCCGACATCCGCGAGGTCGACGCGACGATCTTCCCGGCAAGACGGCGGACGTCTCTCTCACCCTGCCCTCCCCGGACCAGGAGTCCGGCGAGGACCTGCACCGGAGTCAGGGGCGAGCGCAGATCGTGAGCCACCCTTCCCGCGAACGCCTCGAGCTCCCGGTTCTTGTCCTCGACGGTCTCCAGGGCGCGCGCGATCGCCGACCGCTCGCGCTCCAGCGACCGCAGCCGCGCCCTGGCCAGCTGGGCAAAGCTGAGAAAGACCACCGCCGCCGCGAGCGCGTTGATCACCACCTGGGACTGTCCGAGGTCGACCATCTGGGTCCCGAGGGCGTCCGCCTCGGCGTGGTTGAGGGCGATCAGCCGTTCGGCGGATTCGGACGCGCTCGCCGCCGACGCCCTCGCCGCCGGGCCGTCGCCACGCGACCAGGCGTCGGCCAGAGCGCGGCTGAGCGTGGACAGCCTCGACCACTCCCTCCGCTCCGCGTCGGAGGTGGCCAGCTGCTCGTACGCCCTGACGTCGCGCCCCAGATGGAGCAGAGCCTCCGCCGACCCGGGGTCCAGGGGGATCGAGCCTTCGGGTGCCGGCGTGAGTCGCGTGAGCTGCCAGCGCATCTCGTCGGCGAGCTCGACGGACCGGAGCGCACTCACCGAGAGCGCCTGCGCGGTCCGCGCGCTGACGTCCGCTGCCCACGCGCCCACCCCCACCAC
>DASROG010000347.1:0-2264 GCA_035646995.1 Myxococcaceae bacterium | reverse complement strand
GGACGTGCGGAGGTCCCCGTGGCCGTCGCGGATGCGCCCACCGGCCACCCGCGCCTCGAGCAGTGGCCGCTTCCGGATCGCCCAGGCCGCCACCACCGCGCGCAGCTGGCCGTTCTGCAACCCGCTGAGGGTCTTCCCCAGCAAGGGTGCGACCTGCGCGAAGTGCTCGTCCCAGAGCACCTGCACTGCCTCGGGCGTCCCGAACGCCGCGACGGAGGGGCCGGCATCGGCGGAGGCGTGGAAGGGAACCAGCACCTTCGCCACCTGGTGGACCATCTCCCGGGTCAGCGCGCCCGAGGCGAGGAGGCGATCCATCATCCGTTCCTCCGGGAGCCGGCGCATCTGGACCGCGTACTCCACTGCCTCGCCGCTGCCGCCCACCACCAGCCCCTCGGCACCTCGGGTGATCGACACCACGCCCAGGTAGAGGTGAGGGCTCAGCCGCCGGTTCAGCTCCACCTCCTGGCGGCACATCTCGCGCCGCCGCGCGAGCAGGTGCGCGTCCAGGAAGTCGAAGTGCACCGGCTTCTTCACCTTGTACGCGTACGGGCCGGCGAGGAAGACCACCGAGACGTGGGTCTGCACCACCCGCACGCCGTCCACCGGGTGCGGATAGGCCGCGGGGCGTGAGAGCGAGCTCAGGATCTCGCCGAGATGGCTCGTGGTCGGGTCCACGCGCCGACCATCGCACAGCTCGCCGGAGGTCAGCGGGGGCGGCCGAGGTCCATCACCCAGTTCGTCTCCCAGCTTGCTCCATCGAGCGAGAAGGCCTGCTCCCAGTGCGCGCGCCCGCCTGCGCGCCGCTCCCAGATGAAGCGGACCCGGACCGGCCGGCCGCTCTCGATGTCCTCGCCGTAGAAGAGGCCGCGCTCGCCGTCGAACCCGCCGCGCACCGGCGGATAGAGCAGCGCCCTCCGGCTGTCGGTCCAGTAGATGCTCCACCGGCGCTCCTGCACGTCGAACAGCCGGACGGTCATGCCGGTGAACCCGCGGGTGGGGAACGCGATCTCGTCGACGTTCACCAGCCCTCCCAGACGGAGCTCGCACCGCGCGCGCCCCGGGAACTCCTCCCAGACGTCGTCGCCGGTGAGCCGGCTGCGGAGGTACCGGTTCTGGACGGCCCAGTCCCCGGCCAGGAAGTCGAAGTCGTGGAGGTCGCCGGTCGGAAGGTCCATGCGGGTCGATCTCCTTCAGAAGAGCGCCGAGCGCGGGGTGGCGCGCAGCACCAGGTGCTCCGGATCCCGGGAGATCCTCCGGCGGAGCGCGGGAACCACTTCCTCGGCCCAGGCGAGATCCGCGGCCAGCAGCGCCAGGTGTCGCCGCAGCGCTCCCTCGTCGGGAAGCACCGACAGGCACAGCACCACGTCCGCATCCTCTCGCACCGGGAGCCTGGGGAAATCGTTCCGCTCGTGGTGAGTCTCGAGCCAGGCGACGATGGGGGCGCCGGTCCCGGCGAGCGCCGGCTCCACGTGCTCCAGGCAGAAGTCGTCCAGGTCGGTGACCCCCGGAGCCCGGTGGAAGACGCGCACCAGGACGCGGCGGGTCTCGCGCGTGCCCGTCGCCGCGCGGTCGCGACCCGGAAATCCACCCGCGGGTCGCAGCGGGTGGAGCAGCAGCACGTCGTCCGAGTCCGCCATCGTCGCGTTCGCCGCGTCCCGGTGCTCAGCCCAGACCGCTCCGCCGTAGAAGGCGGTGAGCGCCGCGTGCCGGGCGGCCATGCCGGCGAAGCCCCGGAACCAGACGAAGCGGTCCGGCCGGTCCAGGTCCTCGAACTGCCCGAGCACGCGGATGCCTGCCGCCTCCTGCGTCTCGATGAGCTCCCGCTCGAAGAGGGACACCAGCGTGTCCCGCTGGCCGGGGTGGAGGGTGTACTGGCGGAGCTCGACGACCGAACAGGGGACCATCCGGAGCACCCTGCGCCGGGCCTGGTACTCTCCTCCAGACCAGATGAGGACCGTCGGGGCAGACCAGAAACGCGCTCTCGCCAGCTTGCTGCTGCGGGTGGACCGGAAGACGTCCGCGCCGCTGCACGCGCAGATCGACCAGGCGCTCCGGGCGCGCATCCTGGCCGGGGCGGTGAAGCCCGGGACCCTGCTGCCCTCCTCGCGCACGCTCGCCGCAGAGCTGGGCGTGGCGCGCACGACCGTGCTCCTGGCGCTGGACGCCCTTCAGGCCGAGGGATATCTCGTCGCCGCCCCGCGATCGGGAGTTCGCGTCGCGCCGCAGCTGCCCGAGGAGGGGTTTGCCCCCGCTCCGGTGAGGTC
>DASROG010000346.1:0-17646 GCA_035646995.1 Myxococcaceae bacterium | reverse complement strand
GCCTCGGGACGAGGATCGCGTTCTGGATCGGACGTTTCCCGTCGCGCGGGGAGCGTCGTCCGGGCGGCAAACGGCCGACCACGATGCACCATGTGTCTCCCCACCCACCGTGCCTCGAGAACTGGTCCAGACCGGAGTCAGCGGACTCGACGAGATCCTCTGCGGCGGACTGCCGCGGAGTCGTACCTACCTGCTCCGCGGCACCCCTGGCGTCGGGAAGACCACCCTCGGCCTCCAGTTCCTCATCGAGGGCGTGCGGCTCGGGGAGCCCGGGCTCTACGTCACCCTCTCCGAGACCCCGGAGGAGCTGGCCGCCGTCGCCGCTTCCCACGGCTGGACCCTCGACGGATTCCGCGTCCAGGCGCTCTCCACCCCAGATGAGATGCTGGAGGCCCAGCGACAGAACACCCTCTTCCACCCTGCCGAGGTCGAGCTCAACGAGACCATCGAGCGCGTCCTGCGGCTGGTCGACGAAACCAAGCCGCTGCGCGTGGTCTTCGATTCGCTCTCGGAGATGCGCCTTCTCGCCGGTGATTCGCTCCGCTACCGGCGCCAGATTCTCGCCCTGAAGCAGCAGTTCGCCACCCGCGACGTCACGGTGATCTTCGTCGACGATGGAACCGGCGAGCGAGGAGACACCCAGCTGGAGAGCCTCGCCCACGGCGTCATCGACCTCGAGCGCTCTGCTCCCGGGTATGGCGCCGCTCGCCGTCGCCTCGAGGTGCTCAAGCTCCGCGGCGTCGACTTCGTCACTGGCAAGCACGACTTCGTCATCGCCCGCGGCGGGCTGAAGGTCTTTCCCCGCCTGGTCGCGGCGTCGCACCGGCACCCATTTCGCCGCGAGGTGCTGTCCAGCGGCATGGCGGGGCTCGACAGGATGCTTGGGGGCGGACTTC
Organism: Myxococcaceae bacterium; assembly: GCA_035646995.1. GTDB lineage: Bacteria > Myxococcota > Myxococcia > Myxococcales > Myxococcaceae > RPRB01. The sequence goes on along the minus strand of DASROG010000346.1, from coordinate 16,750 downwards.
AGCGCGGCACGAGCACCGTGTTTCTCGGCGGCGCGGGCACCGGGAAGTCCAGCATCGCCTCCCAGTACGCGCACGCGGCGCTCCAGCGGAACGAGCGGGTGGTCTGGTTCAGCTTCGACGAGACAGCCGAGGTGTTCTCCAGCCGGACCCGTGGCCAGGGACTGCCTCTCGAGGACAGCCCGCTGTTCTCGCTCCGTCAGGTCGACCCCGCGGAGCTGAGCCCGGGAGAGTTCGCGGACGCCTGCCGCGAGCAGGTCGACGGAAACGACATCCGCCTCCTCGTCATCGACAGCCTCAACGGCTACCTCATGGCGATGCCCGAGGAGCGCTTCCTGGTCCTGCACCTCCACGAGCTCCTCACCTATCTGGGGCAGTGCGGCGTGACCACCCTGCTCTTGCTCGCCCAGAGCGGCATGGTGGGGAAGATGGAGTCCCCCGTCGACGTGAGCTACCTTGCGGACACCGTCTTCATGCTCCGATTCTTCGAGGACCACGGCCGAGTCCGGAAGGCCCTCTCGGTGCTGAAGCGCCGCGTCGGCGCGCACGAGGACACCATCCGCGAGTTAAAGGTCACGAACACGGGTGTGCAGATCGGTGAGCCGCTCACTCACTTCCACGGCATCCTCACCGGAGTGCCGATTCTGGGCCCCGACCGTCCGGCGCCCGGAGGGCGCGGGTGACTGGGTGAGTCAGATGGCCACCTCCTCCGATCGCGAGGAGCGAATCCTGGTCCTGGCTCCCACCGGCCGCGACGCTGCCCTCGCCGGACAGACGCTCGAGCGGGCCGGCCTGGTCGCCGAGCTGCTGCGCTCCGCCGACGTCCTCGCCACGGCCATCGAGGAGGGCGCGGGCGCGGTGCTGATCACCGAGGAGGCCCTCTCTCCACGTACGGTCGACCTCATCGCCAGCGCCCTGGACCGGCAGCCGCCGTGGTCCGACCTCCCGCTCGTCGTCTTCGCCGCCCCGATGGATCGCCAGGCTTCCTCGGCCCGCCTCGACTGGATGTCCGAGCGCCTCGGGAACGTGACCCTGGTCGAGCGCCCCGTCCGGGTCGCGACGCTGGTCACCACGGTCAAGGCCGCCCTCCGGGCCCGCCGCCGCCAGTACGCCGCGCGCGCCACCATGAAGGCGCTGGAGGCTCGTGAGGACGAGCTGAGGCACGCCAGCGGGCGCAAGGACGAGTTCCTTGCCATGCTCGCCCACGAGCTCCGCAACCCCATGGCCGCGCTCTCGATGGCTCTGGAGCTGCTCGAGCGGTCCGGCGATGACACGTCCCGTGCCGCCCGCCATCAGGCCGTCGCGCGGCGCCAGCTCGGCCACCTGGTGCGGCTGGTGGACGACCTGCTCGACGTCTCGCGGATCACCCGCGGCTCCTTCGAGCTGCGGAAGGGCGATCTCGACCTGAACACCGTGCTCGACGGCGCGGTCTCCGTCGCCCAGCCGCTTCTGGAATCGAAGGGCATCAACTTCTCGGTGAAACGGGTGGGCACGCCCGTCCCGCTCCATGCCGATGGCACCCGGCTCGAGCAGGTGCTCACCAACCTCCTCTTCAACGCCGCGAAGTTCACCGAGCGGGGAGGCTCCGTCGAAGTCTCACTGGTCAAGGACGGTCGTGAGGCGGTGGTGCGGGTCCGCGACACCGGGCGTGGCATTCCTTCGAAGATGACCGAGCAGGTCTTCGAGGCGTTCGTCCAGGTCAATCCCGGGCTCGACCGGCCCAAGGGCGGGCTCGGGCTTGGGCTCACCCTGGTGAGGAAGCTGGTGCAGATGCACGGCGGGACCGTCACCGCCACGAGCGGTGGAACAGGGCGGGGCAGCACCTTCGAGGTACGTCTTCCGCTACGCACCGAGCAGCCGAGCACGGGCATCCTCCACCCGGCCACCCGCGCCGATCCCTCGAGCGTGCGCCGCATCCTGGTGGTGGAAGACTCGCGGGACATCCGGGAGACGCTGGCCGATTTCCTCCGGTCGCTGGGCCACTCGGTGGAGCTCGCCGCGACCGGACCCGAAGGCGCGGAGAAGCTCCTCGCCCTTCGCCCCGACGTGGCTCTGGTCGACATCGGGCTGCCGGGGATGGACGGTTACGAGGTGGCCCGGATCGTCCGCGCACGACCCGAGGGGCGTTTCCTCTTCCTGGTGGCGCTCACCGGCTACGGCGGACCCGAGGCCGAAGCCTCGGCCCGGCGAGCGGGCTTCGACCTGCATCTGGTGAAGCCGGTGGACGCGACCCGGCTGCCGGAGATCGTGCAGCGGGGACGAGCCGCTCCGGTCTGAGCGAGCATTCGACCGAGGGCGGTCGCGTCTGCAACGCGGCCGATGCGGCCTGGAGGTAATGCGCTCCCTGCTCCGTCAGGGTCGGTGGCCGCTGTGTAGGCCGGAGACCGCCGGGTCGCCCTAGGTTTTCTGACCCCATGCGCTCCGCACTCGCCCTGCTTCTTCTCTTCCCCTTCGCTGCGCCGGGCGCGCCGACGCGTTCGGCCACCCTCGACGAGACCTTCACCGCGCTCGAGCGGGCCTGGTCGGCCGCGTACCTGAGGCACGACCTCCCGGCCATCGTGCGGCTGCTCGCCGAGGAGTACGTGGGCATCGACGGGCGAGGCCTCGTGTCCACCCGCGCCGAGGAGCTCGAGGAGGCGAAGGCCAGGCCCGCGGACGCCCCTCCCTCGCCGATGGAGATCCTCGGCGAGCAGATCACCGACGTGAAGGCACGCCTCTACGGGGAGACGGCGGTGGTCACGGCTCTGAACACGGTCACCGCCCGCACCCAGGACGGCCAGAGCACGATCCGCTACCGGCGCAGCACCGTCTGGGTGAAGCGCGGCGGCCGCTGGCAGTGCGTGCACTTCCACGCCAGCCGGATCCTCTGACCACGCCCGCCGCCCGCTCGGCGCCGATGGAGTACGCCGAGGCGCACGCCGGATGACCGGCGGACGGCCTGGGTCAGGTGACCATCCGCCGGTCCGGTCGGCGCGCAGAGCCGACGGAGCGGCCGCGCTCCATTCAGCGGAGGTTCAGCGGACGATCACCTGGCCGGATGTCATCGGCTGAAGCGGCAGGTTGGGCGCGGTCGTGCATGCGGCCGCGACTCCGATGAAGGAGAAGCTGATCTGATCGCCGGTCTTGCCGTTGTCCTGGACGCGGGTGATGACCGGCAGACCCGTCAGGTCGGCGCCGTTGAAGGTGCCGGACGTGATGAAGCCGCTCACCCAGGCCTCGTTGCCCTGGACGAACAGACAGTTGATCTGAACGTGGATGCCACCCTGGCCCTGGCCGAACTGATCGGCCCACTGTCCCGTCACGGTACCGTCCGAATGCTGGATGGCCACCAGCGAGAAGTTCGCGTCGGTGTGGTTGGTGGCGTCCTGGTCTGGCCCGCCCACGGAGACGAAGTGCTGCACGCCGTCGGCGAGGGCAGGTGCGGAGGCGAGCATGAGCGCAAGCCCGAGAGTCATGGACGAAGTTCGAAGAATTCTCATGATTCCCCTCCTGGGGAGCTCGGTGAAGCGAGCGGTTGACGCCGGCAGCGGTCAGAGAGTGGGGAGGCCGCTCCCGGCGAGTGGAGGACAGGGCGTTCCGGTTGCGGGACGCGCTGCTCCCTGCGAACCAACGGCAGCTCGCGGCAAGTTGCCGGGTGCATGACCGCTCCCTGCGAGCGGAGGGCAGGTCGCGGCAAGCTCCTCGGTTGCGGGACGCCGGCTAGGACGCGACGTAAACTGGAGTCACAGAGAGTCCGTGCAGAGCAATCGATCGCCGGTCGTCATCGGGCGTCGAACGAGCAAGCCAGTCGCAGGAGGAAGCGAGGAGACCAGGCTCGTCGTCCTCGGGCCCGGGCACTGCCGCAGGTCACTTAGCGATTGCGAGGTCGCCGGCCGGCTCGAGCTCGACCACCGGCTCCTTTCGATGCTCGGCGGCGATCAACAGGTAGAACACCGGCACCACGAAGAGCGTGAAGATCGTCCCGACGGTCATCCCGGTGACCAGGACCATCCCGATGCTGTTCCGGGCCTGCGAACCTGGACCGGTGACGAAGACCAGCGGCAGGTGGCCGAACACCGTGGCGGCGGAGGTCATCAGCACCGGCCGCAGCCGGGTGAGCGACGCCTCCTTGATGGCCGCCAGCTTCGCCGCTCCTTCCTCCTGGAGCTTGTTCGCGAACTGGACGATCAGGATGCCGTTCTTGGCGATCAGGCCCACCAGGGTGATCAGCCCCACCTGGGAGTAGATGTTGATCGTCGTCAGGTTCAGGAAGCTGAAGACCAGCGCTCCGGAGATCGCCAGAGGCACCGAGCCCAGCAGAACGATCAGCGGGTCCCGGAAGCTCTGGAACTGCGCGGCCAGCACCAGATAGATGAGGATCACCGCGAATCCGAGCGTCGTGGTCAGCGCGCCGCCCTCGCGACGGATCTGGCGCGACTCCCCGGCGTGGTCGAGGATGATTCCCCGCCCGGCGATCGCGCTCGCGGCCGTCTCCAGGACGCGGAGCCCCTCCTCCTTGGTCACCCCCGGCTTCACCCCGCCGAAGATCCGCACCGCGTTTCGCTGCTGGAAGCGCTGAAGCGTGCGCGGCGCCGCCTCGGTCTCCACGTGGGTGAATGACGAGACCGGCACCAGCTCCCCGCGGGGAGTCTTGATCTTCAGATCCAGCAACGGGCCGATCGTGGCCCGCTCGGCATCCCCGATCTGCGGGATCACCTTGTAGCTCCGGTCGAAGTAGTTGAACCGGTTCACGTACGCGCCGCCGAGCAGGGTTCCCAGCTCCCGGCCCACACCGGCCAGGTCCAGCCCCAGGTCCGCCACTCGCTCGCGGTCGATGACCACCCGCGCCTCGGGAAGGTCGATCTTCAGATCGGTGTCGACGTAGAGGAACTTGCCGCTCTTGAATCCCGCGGCCAGCACCTGGTTGACCGCGTCCTGCAGCTGCTCCACCGGCGCGGAACTCTGGAGGATCAGCTCCACGTCGTATTGCCCCGGGGTCGGAAGCGGCGGGTCCAGCCGAGGGAAGACTTGAAGCCCGGGGATCTGCGACACCGCGCCGAAGACCTGGCCGTACATCTGCTCGGTGGACCGGGGGCGCTCCTTCCAGTCCTTGGTCACCATCCCTCCGAACGCTCCCCAGTTCGCGGTCAGTGACCACATGAACTTCGCCTCCGGGAAGGCCTCGATGGCCTTCACCACCTCCAGCGAGGCGCGATTGGTCGCGGCGAGCGACGAGTCCGGGGACGCCTGCATGAAGAGGCTGATGTGGCTCTGATCCTCGACCGGTGCCAGCTCACGCCGGGAGTAGCTGTACAGCGGCCACGCCGCCAGCATCACCAGCACCGACGCGGCCACCACCGCCCAGCGCATCCCGATCGCACCCTCCAGCAACCGGGCGTAGGTCCGGCGGACCGCGTCGAAGCCGCGATTCACCAGCGCGGTGAGACGGGTCTCGTGGCCGTGCTCCTGGACGAACTTCGAGCTCATCACCGGCGAGAGGGTGACCGCCACGATGCCGGAGACCACCACCGCCGCGGCCAGGGTGATGGCGAACTCGAGGAACAGCGACCCGGTCAGGCCACCCTGGAACCCGATCGGCGTGTACACGGCCGCCAGGGTCACGGTCATCGCCAGGATCGGGCCCACCAGCTCGCGTGCCCCGAGCAGGGCGGCCTCCTTCCGGGTCCGGCCTTCTCGGACGTGGCGCTCGACGTTCTCCACCACCACGATCGCGTCATCCACCACCAGACCCACCGAGAGCACGATGGCCAGGATGGTCAGGAGGTTCAGGCTGAAGCCGGCCGCGGACATCACGATCGCCGCGCCCACCAGCGAGATGGGCATCGCCACCAGCGGGACCAGCGCCGTCCGGATCGACCCCATGAAGAGGAACACCACCAGACCGACGATGAGGACGGTCTCGGTCAGGGTCTTGGAGATCTCCTTCAGCGCGTCCTCCATGAAGACGGTCGCGTCGTAGGCCATCTGCATGTCCACGTCCGGAGGAAGGGTGGGGCGGATCCGGTCCATCTCCGCGCGGAGCCGGTGGGCGACCTCGATCTCGTTCACCCCCACCAGCGGCCAGACCCCGAGGTAGACCGCTTCCTTCTGGCCGTACTTGGCGACCATCGTCGCCTCCTCGGCTCCCAGCTCCACGTTGGCCACGTCCCTCAGGCGGACGATCGCGCCCTTGCGCTCGGCGACGATGAGGTCCCGGAACTCGTCCGCCGAGCGGAGATCGGTGTTGGTCAGGAGATTCACCTGGACCAGGTTGCCCTTCGTCTGGCCGACCGCCGCCAGGAAGTTGTTCCGCTGGAGCGCCGCGTACACGTCACCAGGCGCGAGGCCCACCGCCGAGAGACGTCCGGGATCGATCCACACCCGCATCGCGAGCTGCCGGCCGCCCTCGAAGGTCACCCGCTGGACGCCGGGGAGGGTGGAGAGCTGGGGCTGGAGCGTGCGGAGGAGCCAGTCCGTCATCGCCGGCCCATCACGCTGCGTGGAGGTGAAGCTCAGGTAGAACGAGGCGTAGGGCCGGTCTGCGCGCTGGACCTCCACCACCGGCGGTTCCGCCTCTCCGGGCAGCTCCGATCGCACCTGCTGCAGCCGCGCGGTCACCTCGGCCAGCGCGGCGACGCTGGGGTGCCCGAGCTTGAGGTGCACGGTGACCGTGCTGAGGCCGGCGCGACTGGTGGACTCGAGGTAGTCCACGCCGCTGATCGCCGAGACCGAGCGCTCGATGGGGGTGGTGAGGAAGCCCCTGACCGTCTCCGCGCTGGCCCCGGTGTACACGGTGGTGATCACCACCGACGAGCTCTCGATCTTCGGATACTGCTGGACCGGAAGGCCGCTCAGCGCACGCCATCCCACGAGGAGGATGACGAGGTTGACGACGATCGCCAGGACCGGATGCTTGATGAAGATGTCGGTGAAGGAACGCACCGGAGTTCTCCTGGACGTCAGTTGAGCCGGGCCGAGGCGGTGACCGGCGTGGGCTTGACCTTCACCGCCTCGCGCAGCTTGAAGGACCCCGAGGCCGCGACCTGCTCTCCGGGCTTGAGGCCCTTGAGGATCAGCACCGCGTCACCCACCACGGGGCCGCTGGCCACCGCTCGCTCGTGGGCCCGGAGCGTCCCACCCTCGTCCGCGCTGAGCACCCAGACGTGGTCTCCGCCGGGGCCCTTTCGCAGAGCGGTGGCCGGCACCGCCACCGCCTCACTGGTCGCCCCCAGCGGCACCTGCACCCGGACCGAGGCGCCAGGCGACGGCAGATCCTTGGTCCCGGAGATGCGAGCGCGAACCATCGCGTTCCGGGTGGCGGGGTCGACCTTCGCATCGACCGCCACCAGGCGCGCGGAGATCGGCTCGGCCCCGTCTGCGGTGACCACGTCCACCGCCGAGCCCAGCGTCAGCGCTGCCGCGACGCTCTGGGGCACGGAGAAGTCCACGTTCACCTCGTCCGAGACGCCCTGGAGCGTGGTGAGCTGGACCCCCTCGTTGAGGTACTGGCCGGGGTGGATGTCGGCCAGGCCGACCCGGGCGCGAAACGGCGCCCGGATGATCTTCTTGGCGATGGTGGCCTTGAGGCGCTCCACCTGCGCCAGGGCGACGTCCCTCTGGGCCTTGGCCTGATCCACCTCCGCCGTGGAGGTCGCCTGGAACTTGTGGAGGTACTCGTGCCGGCGCAGGGTGCTCTCGGCCAGGACCGCCTGGGCCTGGAGAGCCCTGAGCTCGGCCGCCTCCACCGACGAGTCGAGCGCCACCAGGACCGTGCCGGCCTCGACGACGGCGCCCGGAACGAGCGACACGTGGCGGACGGTGCCGGGGAGCTCGTTTCGAAGGGTGATCGACTCCAGGGCCAGCACCGTGCCGATGGCGGTGGTGGTCTCCCGGTGGGCCCGGGACGCGGCGGTGGCGACGCTCACCGCCTCGACCGGCTCGGGGTGCGGCGCGGCCCTCTCGGCGGCGAGGCTGTCGTGTTTCCAGGCCGCGAGGAGGGCTCCGGTGCCCAGGAGGAGCGCGGCCAGGATCAGGGAACCGAGACGGCGGCGACGAACGACGGTAGGCGGCTGCATGCTGGGAACTCCTCCCGTGCTGGCTCGGGAGCAGTTCTAAGCACATCAAACTGTGCTCGCCACCAAAGTCGCCGGACCCGCACGCAGGTCAGGTATGAGCCGGCGGCGCAACGCGTCGGATCAGTTCCGCGGCGTAGGCGGCGATCACGTCGCGTCGGACCTCGTAGAACATGTACTGCCCGCGCCGCCGCTCGACGATCAGCCCGGCCTTCACCAGCACGTCCATGTGGTGGGAGACCGTACCCTTCGACACGCCTGCTTCCTTGCAAAGCTCCTGACAGGAGTATTCCGCCGCGCTTCCGATCGATTCCAGCAGCGCCACGCGCCGGGGGTCAGACAGGGCCCTGGAGACCGTCCGGAACTGCTGGAGGGTCAGGGCGGGTCGGGGGTTCGTTGCCAAGTTCGATCGTCACCAAACTATCACCGGCCCGGCCCCGCCGCACGGAGGGGCCCGCAACCCCCGGCAACGTCTCGCCACGGCACCCGCGGGACGCCATGCGTTCGATGTCCTGCACTCCGTCCCGACGCGTCCGGCGGGTCGCCCGCCAGGGTGTGCGAGTCTCCGCCGCCATGTCTCGACGAAGGGTCGTGATCACGGGCCTCGGGATGGTCACTCCGCTGGGCACCGGTGTGGAGGCGACCTGGGAAGCGGCGATCGCCGGCCGGTCCGGGGTCGGGCTCATCACCCGGTTCGATCCCGGGAAGCTGAGGACCCGCATCGCCGCGGAGGTGAAGGACTTCGATCCTCAGGACTGGATGGATCGCCGCGAAGCACGCCGCACGGATCGGTACGTCCAGCTCGCCCTCGCGGCCGCGGAGATGGCCATCCGCTCCAGCGGCCTGAGGATGGGGCCGGGCCCGGAACAGGTCCGGCCGGAACGGGTGGGAGTCATCCTTGGCTCGGGCATCGGTGGTCTCGCCTCGGCCGAGGAGGCGCACGAGAAGGCGCTCCGGACCGGCTTCGATCGACTTTCGCCGATGTTCGTGCTGGAGCTCCTCTCCAACACCGCCGCGGGAATGATCAGCATCCGCTACGGCGCCGCTGGTCCGAGCTACGCCCCGGTGGCGGCGTGCTCCACCGGGGCACATGCCCTCGGCGAGGCGCTCTGGTCCATTCGCTCGGGACGGAGCGACGCCGTCATCGCTGGAGCGGCCGAGGCCGCCATCACCCGGCTGGGCATCGGAGGCTTCGAGGCGATGAACGCGCTCTCCAGCCGTAACCACGCCCCCGAGGAAGCGAGCCGTCCCTTCGACCGGGAGCGCGATGGATTCGTCCTGGGAGAGGGCGCCGGCGTCCTGGTGCTGGAGGAGGAGGAGCAGGCCCGTCGCCGCGGTGCGACCCCGCTGGCCGAGGTCGTCGGATACGCCGCCAACTCCAACGCCTCTCATCTCATCCAGCCGCCCGAGGAGGCCATTCCGGCCGCGAACTGCATCGAGGAGGCCCTCCGGGACGCGCGGCTCCAGCCCACCGACGTCGAGTACGTGAACGCGCACGGGACCTCGACTCCGCTGAACGACGTTCACGAGACGCGCGCCCTGAAGCGGGCGTTCGGAGCCCATGCCGCCCGGCTCGCCATCAGCTCGACCAAGTCGATGACCGGGCACCTCCTCGGAGCGGCGGGAAGCGTCGAGGCCGCGCTCACCGTTCTGACCCTCGACCGGGGTGTCATTCCTCCGACCATCAATCAGCGCACCCCCGACCCCGACTGCGACCTGGACTACGTCCCGAACACCGCCCGCGAGCGCCGCGTGGACACGGCGCTGAGCCTGTCCTTCGGATTCGGCGGAACCAACGCCGTCCTGGCCTTCTCCTCTCCTGGCCCTAGCTGGAGGAGATCATCGCGGGCTTGAAGGTGGCGGCTCGAGCACGCGTCCGATCAGTGCGCTCATCCGGTCGTGGTGCGTGCCGGCCCAGTAGAGCTTCCCGCAGCCGGTACAGCGGCGCACCTCCTCGATGCGCGCGCGTACTTTCGGCGGTAGCTCGCCCTCGACCGCCGCCAGCTGCACTCTCTCCAGGGCGCCGTTGCACCGGAGACACCGCGTGAAGGGCCCCGCGAGGCGCTGGAGGTGCAGCCGTTCGACGACCTCGCGGAGCTGCTGCTCGGGATGGGTCGCTCGCACGAGAAGGCCGTGCGTCACCTGGTTCCGTTTCAGCAATCCCCGATCCCGCGTGAGCAAGATGCGTCGTTCGTTCGCAGAAATCCGCGCCAGGTCCGCGTCCGAGGGTTGCTGGTCCCAGAGCGCATCGAAGCCCAGCATGCGCAGGTACGCTGCCAACCGGCCCAGATGGCCGTCGAGGACGAATCTCGGCTCGCGCAGCGACGCGGTGCGCACGCTGGCCAGCGCCGCGACGTCGAACGCTTCGAACATGGGATACACTGCGACTCGATCGCCGTCCCGCAGGCGTTCGCCAAAGCCGGCGGAACTCCCGTTCACCAGCAACAGATCGATCTCGCAATGGGGCACGCCTAGTGATTCGATCACGTCCTTGACTGCAGGCGAGCCGGCGAATTCCACCTCGCTGTCGCGAAAGCGCCGCTCGGTGGCGACCAGGTCGTTCAGCTCGGCGTAGAAACGGACCGTCGCGCGGCTCATCTCCGACGAGACGCTAGCCACCGGGCCGCGAGACCGTGAGCCCGGCCGCTACACCGCTTCCAGAGTGAACGCTTCCCCCGATGCGGCGGGCCACGGGCTGCCCGAGCTCCCATCATTGATTCCCCGCATGGTCGACGACCTGGTCGGGACAGGCGTCAGCGGGCTCGACGAGGTCCTCTACGGGCCCTACCCCGCCGTCGCCTCTACCTCCTCGAGGGCCAGCCGGGGATCGGCAAGACGGCTGCGACGGTGACCCGGAGGACCTTGACTATTCAAGCATATGCTTGAATACTTGAGCACGTGCTGATGCCCCACCGGCGGTTCAAGGACGTCATCTACGAGCAGTTCGCGCGGCTCGGGAAAGCGATCGCGGCCCCGAAGCGCCTCGAGCTGCTGGATCTCCTCTGCCAGGGTCCGCGCAGCGTCGAGGCTCTCGCCGTCCAGGCCGGCATCTCGGTGGCGAACGCCTCGCACCACCTCCAGGCGCTCCGCGAGGCACGGCTCGTCGACTCCGAGAGGAAGGGGCTCCGGGTGGAGTACCGCCTCGCGGACGAAACGGTGGGCCGGTTCTTCCTCGCGACGCGCGACCTGGCCGAGGCGCGACTGGCGGAGGTCGAGCAGGTCACCCGCGAGTACTTCGAATCTCGCGGGGGGATGGAGGCCGTCGCGGGAGTGGAGCTGCTCCGGCGGGTGAGAGCTGGCGAGGTCACTGTTCTCGACGTGCGCCCGCGCGAGGAGTACCGCGCCGGTCACATCCCCGGTGCGCTCTCCATCCCGGTCGGCGAGCTCAAGGGCCGGCTGAAGGAGCTGCCGAAGCTCCGCGACGTCGTCGCGTACTGTCGGGGCCCGTACTGCGTGATGGCGCTCGAGGCCGTCGAGCTGCTTCGCGAACAGGGCTTCCTGGCCCACCGCATGGAGGAAGGAATCGCTGACTGGCGCGCTCGAGGATGGCGCATCGAGAGCGAAGGAGATCGCCCATGATCTTCAAGCCCTACTACCACTTCGAGACCGGCTGCGCGGCTTACCTCCTCGGCTGTGGCGCGCTCGGCAATTGCGCCGTCGTCGACGCCCAAGAGGAATACGCTGACGCGTACATCGCCTTCGCCGCGTCGAAAGGCATGCGGATCACGCACGTCATCGACACGCACCTGCACGCGGACCACTGCTCCGGTGGCGCGTCGCTCGCGAGGAAGGTCGGCGCCTCCTATCACCTGCACGAGTCCGCCGACGTCGCGCTGACCTTCCAGCCGCTCCGGGATGGTCAGGAGCTGGAGCTCGGAAACACGCGGGTGAAGGTGCTCCACACCCCGGGACACACGCCCGAGAGCATCAGCCTCGTCGTGACCGACCTGCGCCGCGGCACCGCTCCCTGGTTCGTCCTCACCGGGGACACCCTGTTCGTCGGTGCCGTCGGTCGCCCCGACCTGCCGGGCCGCGCGTGGGAGAGCGCGTGCGAGCTTCACGACAGCATTCACCGGAAGCTGCTCACCCTGCCAGACGACGTCGAGATCTACCCGGCGCACTTCTCGGGCTCGGCCTGCGGCACGGGCTTGAGCGGCAAGCCGTCGAGCACCATCGCCTTCGAGAAGCGATGGAACGCGCTTCTTTCGAAGTCGCGCAAGGAGTTCGTCACGGCCCTCGGCGATGTCCCGCCCAGGCCCGCGGGCATGGAGCAGATTCTCCGGATCAACCAGGGGCGGTGAGGATGCCGTGACCCGCGTCCGCCTCGGCCTGCGAGAGAACCTCGGGCAGTTCTCGCTCCTCGTCGTGGTCAACGCGTTCGTCGGCGCGATGGTGGGGCTGGAGCGCACCATCCTCCCGCCGATCGCCGAGCAGGATTTTCGGCTGGCCGCCAGGACCGCGGTCCTCTCCTTCATCGTCGTCTTCGGCCTGACCAAGGCTCTGACCAACTACCTCGCGGGGCGGCTCTCGGACCGCTTCGGCCGCAAGCACGTGCTCGTCGCCGGATGGCTGGTGGCGACCCCGGTGCCGCTTCTCCTCATGTGGGCCCCGACCTGGTCGTGGGTGCTGCTGGCGAACGCGCTGCTCGGCGTGAGCCAGGGCCTCACCTGGTCGACGACGGTCATCATGAAGATCGACCTCGCGGGACCGGAGCAGCGCGGGCTGGCCATGGGCCTCAACGAGTTTGCCGGGTACGTCGCCGTGGCAGGGACCGCGCTGGCGACGGGCTTCGTGGCCGCCCATTATGCGCTGCGTCCCCAGCCGTTCTACCTGGGCGTCGGATTCGTCATCGTCGGGCTGCTGCTCTCCGCGCTGATGGTGCGGGAAACCACGCACCACGTGGCCGCCGAGTCCACGCTGCAGGGAGCCCTGCCCCCTGAGGACCTGCCGACCGCGCGGGAGGTCTTCTGGCGCACGTCGCTCCTCGACCGGAACCTGTCCAGCGTGAGCCAGGCCGGGCTGGTCAACAACCTGAACGATGGCGTGGCCTGGGGCCTCTTTCCGCTGTTCTTCGCCTCGGCAGGAATGGATCTCCGGAGCATCGGGATGCTGGCTGCCATCTATCCGGCCACGTGGGGCGTGGCGCAGCTCCTCACCGGCGCGTGGTCCGACCGCATCGGGCGAAAGTGGCTCATCGCCTCGGGCATGTGGATCCAGGCCGTGGGCATCGGCGCCATCGTTCTCTCGACGGGTTTCGCCGGCTTCGCGCTCGGCGCCACGCTGCTCGGACTCGGGACGGCGGCGGTGTACCCGACCTTGCTGGCCGCGATCGGTGACGTCGCGCACCCCTCGTGGCGTGCGTCGTCGGTGGGCGTATACCGACTCTGGCGAGACCTGGGGTACGCCATCGGCGCGGTGCTCGCGGGCGTCACGGCCGATGCGCTGGGGCTCTCCGCGGCCATGTGGGTCGTCGCCGCGCTCACCTTCGCCTCGGGAGTGGTGGTCGCCGTCCGGATGAGCGAGACGTTGCGGCGCGCAGCCCTCCTCCCGATGGTAGCAGACGAGACGGAGCTTCGAGCATGAGCCGAGACCCCATCTACCTGGATCACAACGCGACCACGCCGCTCCTGCCCGCGGTCGTCGACGCGATGCTGCCGTACCTGCGCGAGCACTTCGGGAACCCATCGAGCACGCATCCGTACGGCGCCCGTGCTCGACACGCCGTCGCGCGCGCCCGAGAGCAGGTCGCCGCGCTGATCGGCTGCGACGCCGAGGAGGTGATCTTCACCTCGGGTGGCACCGAGGCGAGCAATCTCGCCGTCCGTGGTGTGACTGCCGCGCTCGAGGAGAGCAGGAGGCACGTCGTCACCACGAGTATCGAGCACCCCGCGACGGCGCGCCCGTGCGACTGGCTCGAGCGGCACGGGTACCGGGTGACGCGCATCGGTGTCGACGGCGACGGACGTGCCCGCGTCGACATGGCCCGCGAGGTCATCCACGGCCACACCGCGCTGGTCACGGTGATGCACTCGAACAACGAGACGGGCGTGCTCCAGCCCGTGGCCGAGCTCGCCCACCTGGCGCACTCGGTGCGTGCGGTCGTTCACACCGACGCGGCCCAGTCGCTGGGCAAGGTTCCGGTGCAGGTCCGCGAGCTCGATGTGGACCTGCTGTCCATCGCCGGGCACAAGGTCTACGCTCCCAAGGGCGTTGGAGCGCTGTACGTGCGGCGGGGCACGCCGCTGGTTCCGGTTGTTCTCGGTGCGAGCCACGAGCGCGGACTGCGGCCGGGGACCGAGAACGTGGCCTCGATCGTCGGCCTCGGCGCCGCCTGCGAGCTGGTCGGTCGCGACCTCGAGACGACCGCCGCCCGGTTGAGAGCGCTGCGCGACCTGTTCCGGGACCGGCTCTCGGGCGGTGTGCCCGGGCTCGTTCTCAACGGACATCGGGAGCTGCGACTGCCGAACACGCTCAACGTCCGCTTCCCCCGCGCTTCCGGTAGTGCCGTACTCGAGGGAGCGCCGGAGGTCGCGGCCTCGACCGGCGCCGCCTGCCACGAGGGCCACGAGAGCGCATCCGCCGTCATCCTGGCCATGGGCGTTCCACCGACGGAGGCGCTCGGGTCGGTGCGACTGACGCTCGGCCGCGGCACCACCGAGGAGGACGTCGTGCGAGCGGCGGAGGCCCTGGTGGGGGCGTGGAGACGGCTGGTGGGTGCGTGATGCGAACCGCCGAGAGCGGCGACGCAGAGAACGCCCGGCGCGCGCTGGAACGCGTCTGTTCGGGCGCGGGGCTCGACCGCGCCTCCCGCTACTACAGCCCGTCCTTCGTCGACCACGTGAACGATCTCGAATTCCACGGGATCGCCGGCGCGGAGAGGTCGGTGAGCCTGTATCGCTCGCTCCTCGAAGATCTGGCGATCCAGGTTCAGGAGCAGGTCACCGAGGGTGATCGCGTCGCGTCGCGCTTCGTCGTGAGCGGGAAGTGCCTTGGCCGTCGTGTCCGGTTCCACGGCATCACCATCAGCCGGTTCGAGAACGGGTTCATCGTCGAGGACTGGTCGGTGACCGACACGCTCGGAATGCTGCGACAGCTCGGGCTCGTGCGGTCGCTGGTCATCGGAGTCAAGGCTCTCCGCGCGCTCACTCTGAGCTGAGGCGGTCCGGGGGCGGTAGCCGGAAGCGGCCGCGCCTGGCTCACCCCGGCCTTGGGGGTGCACATCCAACCCTCAGCGCAACGAGGCTGTCGTCGTCCCGGCCTGCCCCGCCGGCACCACCCGAGCCGCAGCCCGCGCGCGGAGCACGAGACCCGTGACGCCCACGAGGACCGCCGCCAGACCCATCAGGCCCAGGACCACGGCCCAGCTCCATCGACGGACCGCGGGTGGCGCGCTCACCACCACGGTCCCGTCTCCGTGGAGCTGGAGCCCGGCCCAGGCCAGGGCAGGGGCTCCCGCGCGCTGGCGGGCTCGCTTGGCGCCGGCCAGGGCGTCGGTCAAGGTCTCCCCTCGACCCAGGCGCTCCGACAGCTCGTCGATGAGCTTCCGGGCCTCCAGATCGCCCAGCGGCCACGGTGAGGCCACCACCGCCAGCGCGCCCGCCCGGAAGAACGCCCGGACCAGACCCAGCGTCCCTTCTCCCTGAAGCACCTCTCCCGACGCCGTCCGGCACGCGGAGAGCAGGACCACCTTCCCCCCGAGGTCCAGGCCGGCGATCTCCCTCGGCTGCAGCAGGCCGTCCTCCTCCGGATGCCCCGCGGCCAGCACCAGCGCCGATCGCTCGGGCTCCGTCTCGTCCACCACCGCGTGGGTCGCAAAATGCATCAGCCCCCACGGGCGCAGGTCGCTCGTCTTGATCCAGCGCTCGCTGGCCTCCGGACCGAGCCGCAGCGCTCCTCCCGGGCCGAGCGCCTCCACCAGCGCCGTCGCCTCTTCCCGGGCATGGGGCAGCGACGGGAGCTGCAGCTGCTCGAGCCAGCGGCTCGCATCCCGCTCCCGGCCCGGCGGCGCCGTCGGGTCCGGGTCGGCCAGCGCCAGCGCCGGGCCCGTCACCGGACGCGCCGCCCGTCTCCAGCGCAACCACAGCGACGCCGAGGGCACCGTCGACACCGCGTACCGGGCCCCGAGCGCTGACCCGTCCTCGAGCACCAGAGCATCGAGCGGGAACCCGTGCAGCGCCCCGTCCGGAACGACCACCAGCGAGCGGACGCCATCGGGGAGCCGCTCCAGCGCCCGACCGAGCAGCTCCTCGCGCAGCGGCGCCCCGGCCGCCCGTTCTCCGGAATCGCCACGGACCAGCAGGCTCCGGAACATCGCCAGCTTCGGCTCCACCACCTGGGCGTCCGGCAGCCGCACCGCCGAGGCACCCTCGCGCGTCAGGACCACGAGCCACGACGCTCCGGCGGGGTAGGGCGCCTTGAGCGAGATGTCCGGACGCCAGAGCTGGAAGGACAGGAGCGCCTCGTCCTCGCGCAGCGCCGCCTGGAGCTCTGCGAGGGTGGCCACCGGAGCCGGTGCCGACCGCGGATCGCTCCGCGCCACCTCGTCCTCGACCTCGGCCAGCGCCGCCTCCGCGACCTCGACCTGACGCCGGAGCTCGTCCCGCTTGCCGTAGCCCTCCTGGAGCAGGCCTTGCTGCGCGCGGGTCAACGAGGCGAGGACCGTCGCCCGCTTCGCCGCGAGCTCGGGGGACGCCGCCACCGAC
>DASROG010000345.1:0-4287 GCA_035646995.1 Myxococcaceae bacterium | reverse complement strand
CTTCGCAGCTCGTCCTGCGTGGCCTCGAGGAGTGCGTGGTCCCCGCGTGGCCGGCGGAGGCTCGCCGCGACCAGCGCGGCGGAGACCCCCAGGCCGAGCACCCACAGCACGGCGACCACGGTCTGGGCAGGCCGCCGTGCTGTGGGTGCTCGGCCTGGGAGTCTCGGCCGCGCTGGTCGCGGCGAGCTTCCGCCGGCCGCGCGGGGAGCACGCGCTCCTCGAGGCCACGCAGGACGAGCTGCGAAGGACCCGGGCCGAGCTCGATCGTCTCCGGACGCCTGTGCCGGCGGTGACCGCGGACGAGGTGCCTCTCGCGCAGACGCTGCTCTCCCAGTCCTCGCCCACGCAGTTCGGGCGCTACCAGCTGCTGCACGTGCTCGGCCAGGGAGGAATGGCCACGGTCCACCTGGCGGTCTCTCACGGCGCGGAGGGGTTTCGCCGCTTCTTCGTGGTGAAGCGCCTGCGCGAGGACGTGGCCCGGATGCCGCAGGTCGTCCACCAGTTCGTCAACGAGGCGCGGCTGGGAGCGACACTGGTTCACTCCAACATCGTTCCCATCTTCGACTTCGGCCGGGTGGGGAACGAGTTCTTCCTCGCGCAGGAGTACATCCTCGGGCGCGACCTGAACCTCCTGGTCCGCCGCGCGCGGCATCAGGGAGGCGGTGGACTGCCGGCGCCGGCGGTCTTCCACGTCGCGCGCGAGATCCTCGACGCGCTCTCCTACGCCCACTCGCGGACCGACCCGTCCGGGAGGCCGCTGAGCATCGTCCACCGGGACATCTCGCCGATGAACGTGATGGTGACCCGGCACGGCGAGGTAAAGCTCCTGGACTTCGGGATCGCCCACTTCGAGCGCAGGGACGGGACCATCACCGAGGCGGGACTGGTGAAGGGCAACGTGCTCTTCATGTCCCCCGAGCAGGCGCGGGGCTTGCCGATCGACGCCCGCTCGGACCTGTTCTCGCTCGGGCTCACGCTGTTCTACTGCCTGACGGGGGAGCCGCTCTATCAGCAGGACGGCTCCGACTACGATCTGCTCGTGCGCGCCGCCCAGGGTCCGGGGCCGGTGGAGCTGGCTCGCATCTCCAGCCTCTCGCAACCTGCGTCCGACCTGCTGGCAAAGGCGCTGCGGATCGAACCCGCCGAGCGCTTCGAGAGCGCGGAGGAGTTCCTGCTCGCGCTCCCGGCCAGCGGGCTCGTCGGCGGGGCCACGATGCTTCTCGAGCTGGTCGAGCGCCTGGTGGGCACGGACCTCGCGAGCGAGGAGGCCCGGTTCGCCGATCTCGGCCGGGCCGGCGAGGAGAACCCGGGGCCCGCCTCGGAACGGACCACCGACCCGGGGAAGACCGCGGTGCAGTTCGGTGTCCCTCCGACGGAGCTCCACCGTTGAGGTCGCTGGCGGCGCTGGCGCTCCTCGTCGCCGCCTGCGATTCCACACCCGCCTCGGAGCGCGCCCGCATCTGGGTGCCGAGCGACCTCGCTGAGGCCGCCCGCAACGGGGCAACGGTCGCCGGTCTCGACGCCGGCAGCCTCGTTGCACCCGGAGGGGCGACCATTCCCTGGCTCTCGCCTCCCCACACCGCCGCCGCGGCCGTGCAGCCGGCGGGCACTGACGGGCTGGTCGTCGTCCCCGCCTGGCTCGCCGCGCAGCCGGCGGCGTACGTCGTGGCCGAGGTCTGGCAGGAGGTGCCGGAGGCGTGGCTCCAGCCCTGGTACGTCCTCTTCCAGGTCCCCTCGAGCGGACCGCCGGCGGCGCGTGTCCCGAACACGGACCCGGTCGTCGACGTGCTCCCGCCGAGCTTCTTCTATTCGCCGTTCTGGCAGCTCATCAACGTCGTCATTCCGCCTGGCGCGTCCCCGGAGGCCTACCGCGACGCGCGCACGCTGGTGGACCCGTCCCTGCCCCGCACCGAGGCGAACCCGCTGCTGGCGGTGCTCTCGCCAGGGGACGTCGTCCTCGCCGCGCCGGCAGGCGTCGCTCCCGTCCGCCCGCTGAGCGGTGACCCGGTGGCTTCCCCGAGGCCGGGCGCCGTCTGGGTTCGCGGAGCACACCAGGCGTCACTCGGTTTCGGCTCCGGTGGCTTTCGCTGGGGCGAGGACGGACGCGTCGTCGAGGTCCCCCTCTACCGCTTCATCCGGCAGGACGGTCGTTCCCTCCTGCTCCCCGACGTGCTGGGCACCGGTCCCGAGGGGCAACCGGAGCCCCTGGTCCTCGGCTCCACGGGGGCGCCGCGCTCGGGGGCCTTCAGCCGCCTGATCCTGGTCGTTCCTCCGGCGAGCGCGGGCGTGTTCCTGCCCGCCGATGCACCGCTGCGGGGGGCGAGCGTTCTCTCCGGGGCGCTGCAGGTGCCGGAGCCCGCGCCGGAGATCGCCGCCCGGCCCGACGTGGCGCAGTACGTGGGTCGGGTGGCGCTCAACCCGGCCTGCTTCACGGACGTGGCCGGCTTCCCCGGAAGCTGCCGCTGGCTGGATCGCCAGGAGGCGGTCGAGGGCGCGCTCCTCGATCGGCGCCCGCAGCCGGTGCGGTTCACCTCCCCCTTGGTCGGCTACGCCGGCAAGCCGGTGCCCCGATGAATCGGGTGCTCGTGCCCTGGCTGCTGGCCGCGCTCCCGGCGCTCGCCCAGCCCGCCGTGCCCGAGTCCCCGGGAAGCGAGCCCGCGGACAGCGAGCCCGTCGGGTACACCCCACCGCAATCCACGCAGCCCCCGTTTCGCATCTCCGGCTACGTGGACGTCGGCTGGGCGAAGGCGCAGGGGAACGGCTCGAGCTTCGTGCCCGGCGACACCCGGCTTCCCGCGGACTACTACGTGGACCCGTTCGCCCCGGCGGTGAACTCGCGAGGGGACGTGGCCTCGCTCGACGCCGGGGGGCGATTCGTCAACGGGTTTCTCCCCTACACCGTCGGGGCAGGGGGAAACGGAACCTTCCTCGTCAACGTGGCCAGCGTGGACCTTCAGGTCTCCCCGTCCGGTCTTCCGGTCCTGGTCTTCGTCCGCGCCCAGGCGCTGCCGCGGTGGAACGGGAACGGGAGCGAGACCCGGTTCCTCCTCCAGCAGGCATTCGGCCGGGTGTCGCCGCTCTCCTCGGCGGAGCTGAGCATCAGCGCAGGCCGGTTCGACTCGGTGTTCGGCATCGAGTACCTGGAGAACGAGTCCAACCTCCGGCTGGGCATCACTCCCTCGCTCATCGCGCGGTACACGACCGGGCACCCCATCGGGGTGAAGGTGCTCTACCGATTCCAGCTGCCCTCCCTCTCCTCGGCGATCTCGATCAACGCCGCGGCGACCAACCATGGCTCGCAGGTCGATTCGCTCCAGGCCGAGTCCCTGAGCTTCACCGGCGTGCCGGTGGGCAGCGCGCGGCTGGGCTACGAGCTGTCGTTCCTGGGAACGGAGCTCAAGCTGGGGGTGAGCGGGCTGTACGGACCGCGGAACGACCAGTCGGATCCCGGAGTGACGCAGCGCCAGCTGGGGGTCGACGCGCGGATCTTCGTCGGCCCGTTCTCGGTCTGGGGCGAGTACGTCAACGTCAAGGAGGACCCGGCGACCGCTCCTCCGAAGCCCACCGGGACGGGCGTGTACACCATCGCCTCGGGGTTCCGGGCCCACGGCTTCTACGTCCAGCTGGCGTACGCCCTGCCCGTGCACGGGCGAGTCCTCTCCGGCGCGAGCCTCTACGGGAGGTACGACCGCCGCAAGGGAGGGTTCGATGGCACGCCCCAGCTGCTGACCTCGCGATGGACGGTGGGCGGACGGATCGAGCTGTGGAGCGTGCTCCAGCTCAAGGCCGAGGTGCTCTTCAACCGGGAGAACGCCGGAGCGCCCACCGTGGACAACGACGTCTTCACCACCTCGGCGGTGTTCTCCTTCTAGGGCAGAGCAGGGAGCGACTTGCGATGGGAACCGTGACCTGGATGCTGGCGCTGGCGCTCGGAGCGGCCCCGGCCAAGAGCTGGCCGGGAGAGGAGGTGCCGCTCCCTCTCGCGGTGCGAACGCCGGAGGACCTGGCGTTCAAGGCCGTGGTGGAGCGCAGGTACCTCGAGTTCAATCTCCTCTCCTCGGGCAAGCTCGCCTACGACCGCGGGGACATGGCGACCGCCGCGGACCGCTTCGAGCGGCTCCTGGCCATCCGGGATCTCTCCCCGGAGGTGGTCGCGGTGGTTCGCCCCCTGGCGGACGACGCGCGCCGGCGGGCCGGAGGCGACCGGGTGGTGGCCGAGCCGGAGGCACCCGCGCTCGCCCCCGAGCCCCCGCCGGTGCTGGCGACGGTGAGGGGACAGGTCGCGGG
>DASROG010000344.1:0-13336 GCA_035646995.1 Myxococcaceae bacterium | reverse complement strand
CGACAGGTCCGCCGCCTTGCCCAGGGGAGAGCCCTCGACGGTGTCAGACACCTTCGACGGGCGGTCAGAGCGTCCGCCGCATCGCCACCGCCGAGGTCGGGCACGCTCCCCGGAGCTCCTCCGAGGCCGCGAGCGACGACGGCAGGGCCTCGCGCCCGATCGTCTCGAATCCGAAGCGTGGGAAGTACCCGGCCGCGGTGGTGGTCAGCAGATACAGCTCCCGGACTCCGAGAGCGCGCGCCCGCTCGACCACGGCCCCCACCAGCTCGGTTCCCACGCCACGCCCGCCGACCTCCCCGGTCACGGCCACGGACCTGAGCAGCCCCACGTCCCCGTACCGCTCGACGCCCGCACACCCGACCAGGGCAGGGCCGCGGGTGGCCACGACGAAGGCCGACAGATGCTCCCGGGCGCCCGCTGTCGGAAGGCGCTGGTCGGTGAGGAGCCGCTCGATGCTCTCCCAGTCCTTGGGACTTGCCGCTCGGACGCGAGCCGCTGGCGAGGGTGAGGTCATGCCGCGGTGTCCTTTCCCGGCACCCGGTCGCGGCCGATGTCGCGGGTCAGCGACTCGAGCTTCAGCCGGTCCAGCTGCTCGAGCGGGAGCGAGGTGAAGATCTGCATCCGGCGGTAGAGCGTGAGCGCGACCTGGTGGAAGAACCGCTCCCTGCCCTCGGGCGAGCCGACGAACGCCGCCGGGTCCTCCACCCCCCAGTGGGCGATGATCGGCTGGCCTGGCCAGATGGGGCAGGTCTCCCGAGCGTTGTCACAGACGGTGATCACGAAGTCGAACCTCACGTCGTGGAACTCGTCCCAGGACTTGCTCCGGGCCTCGCCCGCGTCGATGTGAAAGCGGTCGTGCAAGACCTGAAGCGTCATCGGGTTCACGGTCCCCGAGGGGGCCGCCCCGGCGCTGTACGACTCGAACCGCCCCCCGCCCAGCCGCCGGAGGAAGTACTCGGCGAACACGCTCCGGGCCGAGTTGCCGGTGCAGAGGAAGAGGACCTTGAAGGGCGCGTGCTCGGTGCTCATGGCGAGGTCTCCGGGGAGGCGTGGGGGGTGAGGATCTCGGGCGCGGCCGCCGCCACCGTCCGGGGCGCAAGCCAGCGGAAGAGGGCTGTCGCAGCGAACGCGCCGCAGGCCTGCCCCACCAGGAAGCCGGGGACGTCCGACGCCCGGATGCCGGTGAAGGTGTCCGTCGCCGCCCGGGCCAGCGTGACTGCCGGATTGGCGAAGGCCGTCGACGCGGTGAACCAGTACGCACCGGTGATGTAGGCGGCGACCGCGAAGGCGACGGCGCCCGGACGGGCCCGCGCGCTCCCCCAGATGACCGACAGCAGCCCGAACGTCGCCACCGCCTCGCTCAGGACCTGCGCCCCGCCGGCGCGCGCATGCGTCGAGGCGGAGAAGACTGGCAGCCCGAACATCCCGTGCGTGAGCGCGACCCCGAGGAACGCCCCGAGCACCTGGGCGATCAGGTAGCCCGGGACCTCGCGCCAGGCCAGCCCTCCCTGGCTCGCGTCGGCGATGGTCACCGCGGGGTTGAAGTGGGCGCCCGAGACCGCACCGAAGGCGAGGATCAGGGCGACCAGCGCACCGCCCGTCGCCACCGCGTTGGCCAGCAGCGCCAGCGCGACGTTCCCGCCCGACAGACGCTGGGCGGTGATCCCCGAGCCGACCACCGCGACGAGCAGCATCGCCGTTCCGCAGCACTCGGCGGTCATCCGGCGGGAGAGCCCGCTCACCTGCGTCCCCGCGCCGCCGCGCGCATCTTCACCGGGCGACCTTCGGGCCGGCACTGCCCCAGGGCGACGGGGGCGCCGCTCGCGGCACCGCAGCAGTTCTCGGTCAGGTACGACAGGAGCGCGTTCATCCGCTCGTAGTTGGCCGCGTAGATGAGCTGCCGGCTCCGGCGCTCCTGCGTCACCAGCCCGGCATGCATCAGCTGGCGCAGGTGGAAGGACAGCGAGGACGCCGGCACCTCCAGCGCCTCGGCGATGGCTCCGGCCGCCAGCCCCTCGGGTCCGCGCTGCACCAGGAGACGGAACACGGTCAGCCGCGTCTCCTGGGCGAGCGAGCCGAGTCCGGCGAGAGCTTCCACGGTGGTCATGACGACATTTCTAGAAGAGTCGAACCCAGAATGCCAGGGGCGCTGTGCTGCTCCGGGGCGGAGCTCCCGTGCGAGAAGCGGTTTCCATGGAACCGGTGACCCCACTCACCCTGCAGGGCCAGCACGTGCGGCTCGAGCCGCTCGGCTCCGGGCATCTCGACGGGCTGCAGGCCATCGTCGAGGGGCCGCGAGACACCTTCGGCCTCACTCCCGTCCCCCGGACCCGCGGCGAGCTCGAGGCCTACGTCGCCACCGCCCTCGAGGACCAGCGGCGCACGATGGCGCTTCCCTTCGCGACCCTCGACGCCCGCTCCGGTCGGGTGGTCGGGACCACCCGCTTCGGCAACCTCGAGTTCTGGCCCATCCCCCCGGGATCCACCGTCCCGCAGCGGGCCCCGGGAGTTCCGTACGCGGTGGAGATCGGCTGGACCTGGCTCGCCCCCGACGCCCAGCGCACCGCCATCAACACCGAGGCCAAGCGCCTGATGCTCGCCCACGCCTTCGAGCGCTGGGAGGTGTACCGGGTCACCCTCAAGACCGACGCCCGGAACGTCCGATCCCGCTCCGCCATCGAGCGCATCGGCTGCAGGCTCGACGGCGTCCTGCGCGCGCACTCGCCGGCCGCCGACGGTGGACCGCGCGACGCCGCCCTCTACTCGCTGCTGGCCCGCGAGTGGCCACAGGCGCGGGCCCGCCTGGACGCCCGGCTCGCCCGCGGAGCGGACCCGGCTACTTGAGCCGGCTCTCCGCCGCCTCCCAGTCGATGTTGGAGAAGTACGCCTCGACGTACTTCGCGCGCTCGTAGGGCTTGTAGTCCGGCACGAAGGCGTGCTCCCACGCGTCCATCACCACGATCGGCCGGTAGCCGGCGATGTTGTTGATCTCGTGCAGGGTGATCCAGTGGTTCGACAGCCAGCCGGTGCTCGGGTCCTGGTAGGTCACCGCCCAGCCGATGCCCGGCATCGTCGCCACGGCCTTGAGGTCTGCCAGGTACACGTCCCAGCTGGAGAAGCTCCCCTCGGCGGCGGTCTTGAGCTTGCTCCCCGGGTTGCCCGAGCCGCCCGGCCTCATCCCCGCGAAGTAGTACTCGTGGAGGACCATCCCGTTGTACTCGAACCCCAGCCGACGGGTCATCTCCGCGTAGGCCGGGTTGGTGCCCGCCGCCTGACCCTCCTTCGCCAGCCCGAACAGCGTCTCGGTCAGCTTGTTGGTCCGGTTCACGTAGCCCTCGTAGAGCTTGAAGTGGGACTCGAGCACGCCGTCGCTGATGCCCTTCAGCCCCTTGAGGTGCGTGAACGACTTCGGGGTGTACTTCTTCGCAAGGTCTGCCATGGGATGACTCCTCCTGTCGTCGAACGTGGGGCTTACTGCCGAGTCGTGCCAGATGGCGAACTGAAAAATGCCCGAGCTTCCAGAGGTGGAGATTGCGCGACGGACACTGGAGCGCTGGCTCGGCGGGTCCGAGGTCACCGGCGCCGAGGCCGAGCGCACGCGTGTCTTCCGGGCGGGCGGCCGCGCTGACTTCGGTCGCCTCCGGGGCCGGCTGGCCCGGGCCGACCGTCACGGGAAGGTGCTCCTGATCTCCCTGGACTCGGGGCAGGGCTTCCTCTCGCACCTGGGCATGACCGGGAAGTGGGTCCGTCGGGGCGCGGGCGAGACCGTCCCCTACAGCCGGGCCCGGTTGACCCTCTCCGACGGAACCGTCGTCCACTACCGCGACACTCGCCTGTTCGGCCGCATCGAGCCCCACCCCGCGGATGCGCTCCCGAACCTTCCCGGCGTCCAGGCGCTCGGGCCGGATCCGCTCCTCACCCCGCTCTCGGGCCGCCAGCTCCGGGACGCGCTCGGCGCAACACGAGCGCCGATCAAGGTCGCGCTCATGGACCAGCGCCGCCTGGCCGGCCTCGGGAACATCCATGCCGCCGAGGCGCTCTGGCGGGCGAGGCTCCACCCCAGCCGGCCCACCCGCTCGCTCGAGCTCCCGGAGTGGAGACGCCTGGCCACCGCCATCCGCCGGGGGCTGGCCTTCGCCCTTGCCGCCGAGGACGCCGAGGAGATCGCCTACGTCGAGGAGCCCGGGACGGAGAACCCCTTCAAGGTCTACGCTCGGGAGGGAGAGCCCTGCCCTCGCTGCGGTACGCCCATCCGGCTGCTGCGGCAGGCGGGCCGAAGGACCGACCTCTGTCCGCATTGCCAGCCGGTGAGGAGAGCCAGGAGATGACCGTTCGTGCGAAGGGACTCGACCACGTCGCCATCGTGGTCCGGGATCTCGAGGAGAGCATCCCGCTGTGGCGGGACGCCCTCGGCCTCGAGCTGACCCACGTGGAGGAGGTGCCCGAGCAGGCCGTGAAGACCGCCATCTTCGGCCACGGCATGGGCCGGGTGGAGCTCATCTGCCCGACGACGCAGGACTCGGGTGTCGCGAAGTTCCTGGCCTCCCGGGGAGAGGGCCTCCACCACGTCTGCATCGAGGTGGAGGACATCGAGTCGGCGATGGATTCGCTCCGCAAGGCTGGCGCCCCGCTGATCGACAAGGAGCCCCGTCCCGGCGCCGGCGGCGCACGGGTCGCCTTCGTTCACCCCAAGGGGATGCGGGGAGTGCTGACCGAGCTCCGCGAGGGGCCGGCGGATCCGGCCGCCCCGGTCAGCGGGGGAGCCCGGCGTCTGCCTTGAAGCAGAACAGGTCCTGCTGGTTGTTGGCCGGGTTCTGGCCCGGGAGACAGAACGCGCCGGTGGGGCAGTCCTTGTCCTGCTCGCACCGATGGGTGCAGACGCAGTACGGCGCGCCCACCCGGCACTGGCAGAGGTTCGGCGACTCGCAGCTACCTTCCACCGAGTACACCGAGCACGCCTCGCCGAACTGCGACAGGTCGGTGCCGCAGGCCCCGATGACCGCGAGCACCAGCGCACCACCGAGCGACAGCAGGGGAATCCGGACGCTCCGATTCATGTTGTCCCGAATGCTAGCGCAAGAGAGAGGGCCGGGGCGCGGAGCAGAGCACACCTCATTGACACGGATGCGCGTGGGTGTCTTCATGCCGCGCCCTTCGTCCTACCCCTCCGGAGAAACACAGTGAAGGTCACTGCCCTGGCGGCGCTGCTCGTCTCCGCCACCGCGCTCGCGCAGACGCCACCGCCCGGCGCCCCCGTCGCCGAACCGAAGCTGCGGACTGACGCCGACATCCAGCGGGAGATCGATGCGCGGGTCGAGGCAGCGAAGAAGGAGCTCCGGGAGGAAATGCGGGCCCAGGCCGCCACGGTCGCCGCGACCTCCGCCGGCAGTACCTGGGAGACCGAGGCCGCCGCGCACCGCAAGCTCGACCTGGTCGAGCTCCACGGCTACTTCCGGGTCCGCCCCGAGCTCCTCCACAAGTTCGACCTCGACCAGCCACCCGACAACTCCGGCTACTGGCTGTTCCCCCGGCCCGACGGTCAGTTCACGACTGGCGGCCTCACCGGCGGGCACAGCATCGCCGGGACCAACATGCGGTTCCGGCTGGACCCTACGCTCAACATCTCCGAGGAGGTCCGGATCAAGGCCCAGGTGGACGCGCTGGACAACGTGGTGTGGGGGAGCACTCCCCAGTACGCCTACGTCCGACAGGACAGGGTGGACATCGGCATCCTCGGGTCCAGCCAGGTTCCCCCAGTCCCCGGCGTGAACTCGACCCAGAGCAACCTCGCCGTGAAGCGCGTCTGGGGCGAGGTGGCCACGCCGATCGGTCTCCTCAAGTTCGGCCGGATGGGCGACCAGTACGGCCTCGGCATCGTACACAACGACGGCAACTGCCTGGACTGCGATTACGGCTCCACCGCTGACCGCTTCCAGTTCGTCGCCGAGCCGCTCCCGGGCTTCTTCCTCGTGCCGACCATCGACTTCGACCTGGAGGGTCTGGTCAGCGGCCGGGTCAACACCCAGGGACAGCCCTACGACGTCAGCAACTCCGACGACGCGCACACCTTCGGGATCATCATCGCGAGGAAGGACACCGACCAGAAGGCCCGGACCCGCCTCGACTCCGGCGGTACCATCTTCAACTACGGCATCTTCTTCCAGTACCGGAGCCAGAACTACGAGTACAACCAGAACGGCACCCGCACGAGCTTCGCGGAGCAGGATCCCTACACGCTCCCCAACGGCTCCCTGAGCCGGATTCCCCGCAGCGCCTACCTCTTCATCCCCGACGTCTGGGTGAAGCTCGAGCGCAAGGCCTTTCGCCTCGAGCTGGAGGTGGCGGCGTACCTCGGGAAGGCCCGAGGCTGCCTCTCGAACCTGAACGGGACGAGCACCAACTGCGACTTCGCCCAGGAGCTCACCATCGCCCAGTACGGTGGTGCGCTCCAGGCCGAGTGGCGGCTCATCGACGGGGCGCTGAAGATCGGCCTGGAGGTCGGTGCCGCGAGCGGCGACTCGGCGCCGGGATTCGGAAACAAGCCCAATCGGCCGAGCCGACAGACCCGCCCGGCCTCCACGGCCTCGGGCGCCCAGTGGGGAGACTACGACGGTGCGCAGTACGGGCAGCGTCCGTGCACCCCGACCGGCCCGCAGAACCAGCTCTGCCAGGACAACGACATCCGGAACTTCCGCTTCAACCAGGACTACCGGATCGACCTCATTCTCTGGCGGGAGATCATCGGCGGCATCACCGACGCCCTGTACGTGAGGCCTGGCGTCTCCTACGCCTTCAACGACTCGCTGAGCGTCTTCGGCGCGTTCATCTATTCCAAGGCGCTCAAGCCGACCAGCACCCCCTCGGGGGACAGCACCCAGCTCGGGCTCGAGATCAACGCCGGGGTGCGCTACCAGACCGACGACGGCTTCTACGCTCAGCTCGCCTACGGACTCCTCTTCCCGTTCGACGGGCTCAAGTTCAACTACACGCAGCCCCCCACGGCCAGCCCCTTCATCAGCGTGCCCATCTCCCCGGGGGTCGCCCAGGCGATCCGTGTCCAGCTCGGCATCCGCTTCTAGGCGCGCCGGGCTCGCGGCGCTGCTCCTGCTCGCCACCGGTTGCGGGGTCCGGCCGAACACCCTGCGCGCGCCGACGACTGCGCCGGCGGGGGTCCCCGCCTCACCGACCGCGCCCGTGCCGCCTCCCGGCGAGGCCACTCCCGCTCCGGGCCGCCCGCCCAACGCTGCCATCGAAGGGGCCGACGCCGGCCTCTGACGCCCGTTTCGGCGTTAACCTCGGCGGCCCGATGGACCACTTCCGTCCAGTGCGCGGGGTGCTCCACGCCGAGGGCGTCTCGCTCGAGCGCCTCGCCGGCCGCGTGGGAACCCCGACCTACGTCTACTCGGAGGCGACCCTCCGGAGACACTTCCGGGTGGTGGACCAGGCCTTCGGCGGCGCGCCCCACCTGGTCTGCTATTCGGTGAAGGCCAGCGGGAACCTCGCCCTGCTGGCCTCCCTGGCGCGCTGGGGCTCGGGGTTCGACGTGGTCTCCGGCGGGGAGCTGGCGCGGGTGCTGGAGGCTGGAGGAGACCCCGGCCGGACGGTCTTCGCCGGGGTGGGGAAGACCGAGGCCGAAATGGCCTTCGCGCTCCGGGCGGGCATCGGGATGTTCAACGTGGAGAGCGCAGAGGAGCTCGAGGCGCTCGACCGGGTGGGGCGCCGCCTCCGCCGCCGGGCCCCGTTCGCCGTCCGGGTGAACCCCGGGGTGGACGCCGGGACCCACCGCCACATCTCCACGGGGCTGCCCACCTCGAAGTTTGGCGTCCCGTTCGAGGAGGCGCGGACGCTGTACGCGCGAGCCCGCCGGATGCGCGGGCTCCGGGCGCGGGGTGTGGACTGCCACATCGGGAGCCAGCTCACCCGCCTCGGCCCGCTCGCCGCCGCGCTCCACCAGGTCGCTGGCCTGTACCGGGTGCTCCGGGGCGAGGGCCACCCGCTGGAGTGGCTCGACGTGGGGGGCGGGCTGGGCATCCGCTACCGCGACGAGGAGCCCCCGTCCCCCGACCGCTGGGCGGCCACCGTCCGCGCCGCTACCCGCGGCACCGGGGCCACCGTGCTGGTGGAGCCCGGCCGGGTCCTGGTGGGGAATGCGGGGGTGCTCCTCACGCGCGTGCTGTACCGGAAGCGCGCGGGCGGACGGACGCTGGTGGTGGTGGACGCGGGCATGAACGACCTGCTGCGCCCGGCGCTCTACGGTGCCGAGCATGCCATCGTCCCGGTGCGGGCGCGGCGCGGACGCGCGCAGGTGGTGGACCTGGTCGGTCCGGTCTGCGAGTCCACCGACGTGCTGGGCCGTGAGCGGCGGCTGGTGCTCCCCCAGCCCGGGGACCTGCTCGCCATCCGCGGCGCCGGCGCGTACGGGATGAGCATGGCCAGCACCTACAACGGGCGACCCCGGCCGGCCGAGGTGCTGGTCTCCGGGAAGCGGTCCCGGGTCGTCCGCCGGCGGGAGCGCGTCGAGGACCTCTGGCGCGGCGAGGCGGCCGGACGGTAGGGTGACCGCGTCATGAAGCTCCAGGGTTCGATGACCGCGCTGGCCACGCCGTTCCGTGGTGGAGCGCTGGACGAGGATGCGTACCGCGCGCTGGTGCGCCAGCAGCTCGCCGGCGGCACCGCGGGCCTGGTGCCCTGCGGGACCACCGGCGAGGCGGTGACGATGACCGCCGCGGAGAAGGTTCGCGCGGTGCGGGTGGTGGTCGAGGAGGCGAAGGGCCGGGTCCCGGTGGTGGCCGGGGCGGGGAGCAACAGCACCGCGGACACCATCGAGGCGATGGGACGCGTTCGCGAGGTGGGTGCGGACGCCGCGCTGGTGGTCACCCCCTACTACAACAAGCCCAACCAGGCCGGGCTGCTCGAGCACTACCGCGCCTGCGTGCGCGCACATCCCGGCTTCCCCATCGTGGTCTACAACGTGCCGGGCCGGACGGGCGGCGACATCCTGCCCGAGACGATGCAGCGCCTCTGCGAGCTGGAGGAGATCGTCGCCATCAAGGAGGCCACCGCGAGCATGATTCGCGCGGTGGACCTGCGCGAGAAGTGCGGCCCCCGGCTGACGATGCTCTCCGGTGACGACTTCACCGTGGTGCCCTTCATCGGCTGCGGCGGAGAGGGCGTCATCTCGGTCTCCTCGAACGTCGCGCCCCGGCTGATGGCGGACATGGTGGAGGCGGCGCGGCGGGGCGAGCGGGACCGGGCGCTGGAGCTCCAGGTCAGGCTCAATCCGCTCCACCGCTTGCTGTTTGCCGAGCCCAATCCCATCCCCGTGAAGTGGGCGCTCCATCTCATGGGGATGTTCGGCCCCGAGATCCGCCTCCCGCTCGTGCCGCTGGGCGAACCGCTCCGCATCGCTCTGGCGACGGAGCTGCGCCGGCTCGGACTGCTGAGCTGAGCCTTCCGCTCCTGCCGCCTGAGCCGCCCGGCTCGCCTGCCGGGGTGTCCACCCTCCGACGCGATGCGCAGCAAACCAGCCGCCCGTCCCGGACTGACGCCGGAGCGGGAGCCGGCTCTGTACCGGTGTCGGCGACGGAGGCGGGTTAGAGGAAGAGCCGGCCGATGCCGAACGCGACTCGCACCTCGACGGGCGTGCTCTTCGCCCTCTGCTCCATCTTCATCGTGCAGATCGGCGCCGCGGCGTCGACCGCGATGTTCGCCCGCATCGGCCCGGCGGGGACGGCGTGGCTGCGGCTGTGCTGGGCAGCTCTGGTGTTCGTCGCCATCGCGCGACCGAGGCTCGGCGCCTTCCGGCGGCGGGACCTGGGCGCAGCGGTCCTGCTGGGCGTCGTCAGCGGCGGGATGACCCTCACCTTCTTCGAGGCCATCGACCGCATTCCCCTCGCGACCGCGGTGGCCATCGAGTTCCTCGGCCCGCTCGGCGTGGCGGTCCTGCGCCGCGCCAGCCGCTGGGGGCTGGTCTGGCCCCCGCTGGCGTTCACCGGGGTCCTCCTCGTCACCCAGCCGTGGGCCGGCCTCACCGACGCGGTGGGAATCGGGTTCGCCCTGGCCGCCGGCATCTGCTGGGGCGCGTACATCCTGCTCACCCAGGCCATCGGGCAGCGGTTCCACGGCGTCGCCGGCCTCGCGGTCTCCATGCCCGCGGCCGCGCTCGCCACCACCCCGTTGGGCCTGGTGCAGGCGCACGGCCACGTCACGCCGATGGTTCTCCTCGCCTGCCTCGGGCTCGCCTTGCTCCTGCCGGTCATCCCCTACACGCTCGAGTTGCTCGCGCTGCGCCGGCTGGACGCGGGCACCTTCGGCACTCTGATGTCCGTCGAGCCCGCCGCGGCGGCCCTGGTGGGCGCGGTGATGCTTCACCAGATCCCGGGCTGGGGGCAGGCGCTCGGCATCGCGCTGGTGACTGCCGCGGCCATCGGCGCGGCCCGGACGGGCCGAGCGGTGGAGACGGCCGCAGGGGATGCCGCCCCGGCACCGGGCTGACGGGCTCGCCGCACGCCCGGGGCTCAGCCCAGGACCGCTCCACAGCTCAGCTTCGAGGATGGCACCGGCTCATCGGGGGCCGCTCCCCGCGAGTGCGCAAAATGGGGGGCCGGGGCAGTCGCGGCCGGCGAGCGCGACGAGCCGTCCAACTCCGGAACGGCCGGCCGTGCTACACCCGTCGACGGTGGGAACGATCACCCTCCTCGTCGCGGGCGTCCCGGGCCGCATGGGCTCCGCCGTCGTGCGCGCTGCCACCGAGGAGCCCGGGGTGAAGGTGGTCGGAGCGGTCGCCCGCCCGGGGACGCCGGCTCGCGGAAGGGACGTGGGCACGCTCTCAGGCGCCTCGGCGCTGCACCTGCCGCTGCGGGACGACTTCTCGGCGGCGCTGATGGAGGTCCGCCCGGACGTGGCCGTGGACTTCACCACGCCCGATGCCGCGACCGACTTCGCCGAGGCCTGCGCCCGCCAGGGCGTTCCCTTCGTCACCGGCACCACCGGATTCACCGTGGCCCACCGCGAGCGGCTCGACCGGGCAGCGGCGCGCATCCCGCTCGTCGTCTCGCCCAACATGTCGGTGGGCGTCCACGTGATGCTCGAGGCCACGTCGCTCCTCGGCCGCGTCCTGGGAACCGGCTGGGACGCCGAGGTGCTGGAGCTGCACCACCGGCTGAAGAAGGACGCGCCGAGCGGGACCGCCCTCCGGATCGCCGAGGTGGTGGCCAAGGCGCGCGGCCAGGACGCAGGCGTGATGCGCCTGGTGCGCGCCGGACAGGTGGGCGAGCGGCCCCCCGGGGAGATCGGCGTGCAGACGCTCCGGGGCGGCGACGTGATCGGCGAGCACACCGTCTTCTTCCTCGGTCCCGGCGAGCGCATCGAGCTCAGCCACCGGGCCACCAGCCGCGACCAGTTCGCCAAGGGCGCGCTCCGCGCCGCGCTGTGGATCCGGGGCCAGCCCCCCGGGCAGTACGGGATGCGGGACGTGCTCGGGCTGTGAGCCGCACGTCCGCGAGCGAGCGCGAACCCGTCTACGTGGGCCTCGGCGCGAACCTGGGAGATCCGGAGCGGATGCTCGTCGCCGCGGTCGAGGAGCTCTCCCGTCTTCCGGCAGTGGATCTGCGCCGCTGCTCGTCCCTCTACGCCGCGGCTCCCATCGGGCCCTCCCAGCCCGAGTTCCGGAACGCGGTCGTCTCCCTCGAGACGGCGCGCGGCCCGGGCTCCCTCCTGGCCGCCCTCCTGGACATCGAGCGGGCGCACGGACGCGTGCGCAGCGAGCGCTGGGGACCACGCCTCCTCGACCTGGACATCCTCCTCTGGGGAGACCGGGTGGTGGACCAGCCCGGGCTCCACATCCCCCATCCGGAGCTGCACCGCCGGCGCTTTGCGCTGGAGCCCCTGGCCGAGCTGGATCCCCGGGCCCGGCACCCCGTCCTCCAGAAAACGGTCGCCGAGCTGCTGGCGGCCGTGAGAGATCAGCCCGTGCAGCGCCTCGATTCCGTGCTGTGGAGACCGCGATGACGATGGCCGCAACCGCCCTGGCGCTCCTTCTCACCCAGGGTCAGCCGCTTCCCCCGGGGCACCCGCCCCTCGGTGGGAGCGCCGGAGCCACGTCCGGTGCAGGCCAGAAGTCCGACGATCAGGCGCTGCCGCCCGGCCACCCGCCGCTCACGCCGGGTGGGCAGACGACCGATCCGGGCGGTGGGACCGGCGCGCTTCCGCCCGGGCATCCGGCGATTCCGCCCGCCCCGGGACCGTCCGCCGGCGCCGGGAATCGTGCCGAGGGGCTTCCTTCCGGTCACCCCAGCGTCAGCCCCGGTGCAGCGGCTCCGACGTCCGACGAGCTGCTCAAGAAGATGGATGCCACGCCGGACCTCAAGACCCGCCCCAAGCCCTACGAGGTCGCGGCGGCGATCGGGAAGCTCTACTACGGGCGTGCGCGCTGGGCCGACGCGCGCGACTTCTTCACCCAGGCGGAGAAGACCGCCGAGCCGGTCCGCTCGCTCTTCCTCCAGCAGCGCAAGCAGGTGAAGCGCGAGCTGCCCGACGCGTCTGCCGCCGGGTGCCGGATCTCGAGCGACATGGGGGTGGACAAGGCGGCCGAGCGGGCTCGCACCCTCGCTGCGCAGAAGCAGCCCGGGCCGTCGGCGGCGTGCGCGCTCGCGGCGCTCGGCCCGGTGCTGGACTCCACCACGCTGCTGGGCAACGCCCTGGCGCTGACCGGGGACCTGAAGGGAGCGCTCGCGGCCTACGAGCGCGTGCTCCAGATCCAGCCTCGCGACGCGGCCGCTCTCTACGGCCACGGCGCGGTCACCTTCGACCTGAAGGGCGACGACCTCCAGGCCCTGAAGGCTGCCCGGAAGGAGCTGCAGACCTCCGCGGACGTCGCCCCCTCCGCTCCCCAGACCACCTCGGCGCGGGCGCTTGCCGAGCGCATCGATCGGGTCGTCGCCGCGGGCGGAGCGACGAAGTTCGCCCGCCAGCAGGAGAAGGCGCGATCCGAGGCGAGGCCGGTCGCCGCCGCCGCGCCGCCGATGCCCGCCGCCCCGATGGAGGGCGCCGCGCCGCCGCCGGGACCGAAAGCCTCGGGACCGGCCACCCCGCCCCAGATCAGCAAGGAGACCATGGAGGCGTTCCAGAAGGTCGAGGTGACGCCGGAGATGAAGGCCAACTTCACCCGGCTCATCGAGGACGGCGAGGCGAAGCTGGCGGCCAACAAGTACCAGGACGCCCTCGACAACTACCGCCAGGTGATGCCCTACCAGCCGGACAACCCCCGGCTGCGCGCGGGGATGGCCTGGGCGCTGGTCGGCCTGCAGCGACAGCCCATGGCGGACAACGTCTGGCG
>DASROG010000343.1:0-3654 GCA_035646995.1 Myxococcaceae bacterium | reverse complement strand
GGACCAGATCGGCGAGATGCGCGCGGGGCAGAAGGCCAGCGTCCGTGTCGACACCTACGGGCGGCGTGACTTCCAGGGCCACGTGGAGAGCCTCGCCGGTGCCTCGGGGGCCCGGTTCGCGCTGCTCCCGCCCGACAACGCCAGCGGCAACTTCGTGAAGGTCGTCCAGCGCGTGCCGGTGCTCGTCCGGCTGGACAGGGCGCCGGACGTGCCGCTCCGCCCGGGGATGAGCGCGGTGGTCACCGTCCGGACCAACTAGGAAGGACGCGCGCCGTGGCCGAGCAGACGCCCATCCAGGGCAACAGGCTGCTGATCACCATCGCCGCGATGCTCGGCGCGCTGATGGCGGTCATCGACATCAGCATCGTCAACGTCGCGCTGAGCGACATCCGGGCCAGCTTCGGCACGCCCCTGGACCGGATCGCCTGGGTGTCCACCGGCTACGCGATGGCCAACGTGACCATCATCCCGCTGTCGGGGTGGCTCCAGCGTCGCTTCGGGTTCCGGAACTACTACTCCGGCTCGCTCCTGATGTTCACCGCGGCCTCGGCGCTCTGCGCCTTCGCCTGGAACCTGCCCTCCCTGGTGGTGTTCCGCATCCTCCAGGGCATCGGCGGCGGGGCCATCATCCCCACCTCGCAGAACATCCTCTTCGGCCGGTATCCGCAGAAGGAGCACGGGATGGCCGGCGCCCTCTTCGCGCTCGGGGCCATCACCGGCCCGCTCCTCGGGCCCACGATCGGGGGCAAGCTGATCGACGTCGCCAGCTGGCACTGGATCTTCCTGATCAACGTTCCGCTCGGTCTGCTCGCCGCCTGGGTGTCCTTCGTCTCGATCAAGGAAGCGTCGTTCAAGCCCGCCCGCGACCCCATCGACGGGCGCGGCATCGGGCTCCTCGCGGTCGGGATGGTCGCGCTCCAGTACGTCCTCGAGGAGGGGAACCGGGACGGCTGGTTCGAGGACACCCGGATCGTGCTCCTCGCCTGCGCGGCGTTCATCTGTCTGGTCACCTTCGTGGTCCACGAGCTCGAGACCCCCCACCCGGTGGTGGATTTCCGGGTGTTCAAGAACGTGAGCTACAGCGCGGCCACGGCGCTGAACTTCCTCATCGGCACCGCGCTCTTCGCCGGCTCGTTCCTCTACTCGCTCTTTGCCGGGACCATCCTCCACTACGAGGCGATGGACATCGGAACGCTGTTCCTGCGAGGCAGCTGGATCCAGCTGCTGATCATGCCGCTGGTCGGCCGGCTCGTTGGCAAGGTGGACAACCGCGGTCTCATCGCGTTCGGGCTGTTCGGGGTCGTGGGCTCGCTCTGGCTGAACGGTCACCTGACCCAGCTCGCGGACACGCACGCGTTGACCATGCCGATCTTCGTTCGGTCGCTGGGGCTCGGGTTCTGCTTCGTGCCACTCTCGGTGGTCGCGCTCTCCGGTCTCAAGCCGGCCGAGCGCGGCAGCGCAGCGGGCCTGTTCAACCTGACCCGCGAGCTGGGCAGCTCCATCGGCATTGCCTGGATGAGCACGATGCTCACCAACAACACCCACCAGTTCCGGACCGACCTGGCCCGCTACGCCGACCCCTACAACCCGCTGTTCCAGGAGCAGCTCCGGCAGGCTCAGGGCGCACTGGCCCGACTCCCGGACCCCATGCAGAGCGGCTACGCGCTGATGGCCTCCCGGCTCGATGCGCAGGCCCTGGTTCGCGCGTTCAACAGCGGCTTCCTGGTCCTGGCAGGGGTCTTCGCCCTGTCGTTCTTCCTGGTCTTCCTGCTCAAGAAGCCCAAGGGGAACGCGGCCGAGATCGCCGCCGCCGCCCACTGACTCGGCCCACCTAACAAGCGGTCAGGCCCTCGTTTCCTCGAGGTGTCAAACACCTCGTGGCACTTACCCCAGTGAGGCGCGTGCGATCCGTTCGCCACGCCCAGCGGGCGAGCAGGCAATGGCCTCACCGCCTGATCTACAACTTGAACGGGTCCGGATGCTTCTGCTTCCGGGCGAGCGTTCCCGACGCCGGGACCGGGGTCCGGCCAGCGCGAGGAAGCGCGACGTGCACCTCGAGCTCGGCGTCCGGGAGGACCTCGACCTCGGTCGTCCGGCGACCGGCGTGCTCGAGACGCAGCCGGCTGGGGGCGCTCGAGCGGGGAACCGCGGCGATGAGCGGGGTGGTCCCGAGCGTGCGCCCCGAGGGGAGCTCGATCACGCGCGCGCCCGATGGGTCGGACACCACGGTCATCCCCACCTGCGTGGCGGCCGCCGGTTCGGGAACCGCCGGCGCTGCGGTGGGCGCGGTCGCGGCTGCCGGCGCCGGGCTGCGCAGGAGCTTGCCGGTGACCACCGGCGGGACCTCCGCGGTCCGGACCGTCGAGCGTCCCGTCACCATCCCCAGCCCCAGCGCCAGGAGCGCCATCGCGCCGGCCGCGACCATCCAGCGCGGAGGCACGCGCCGCACCGGGGCCTGGGCGGCCACCTCGAGGGCCCGCGCCAGCTCGCGCAGCGAGGGGTATCGGTCCTCGGGGTTCTTCGCCAGGCAGCGCTTCACCACCACCCACAGGGCATGCGGGATGCGCTCACCGCTCCGGGTATGCGCCGGCAGCGGCGGGGGAGGCGAGGAGAGCACCTGCGCCACGAGCTGGCCGAACGCCGGCGCCTGGAACGGCGGATGCCCGGCCAGCAGCTCGTAGAGGACGACGCCCACCGAGTAGAGATCCGTCCGCGCATCGGCGTTCCCGCCGGTCGCCTGCTCCGGGGCCATGTACGCCGGGGTCCCGACGATGGTGCCCTCGACCGTGGTGGTCATCGGGACGTCACCGAGCGGCGCCACCAGCTTGGCCACGCCGAAGTCGAGCACCTTCACGAAGTCGCGCCCGTCCCGCTCGAGGACGAAGAGATTGTCCGGCTTCACGTCGCGGTGGATGACCCCCACCTCGTGCGCCGCCTGCAGCGCATCGCAGACCTGCCGGATGATGCCCACCGCCCGCGCCACGCCCGGCTGCTCCTTGCTGAGCAGCTCGGTGAGGCTCTGGCCCTCGAGCATCTCCATCACGCAGTAGACGCGCGCCCGCCCCGACACCGCGGCCTCCTCGACGAAGTCGAGGATCTCCACGATGTGCGCGTGGTTGATCTGGTTGACCGCCCGCGCCTCGTGGAAGAAGCGCTGGATCAGGTGGGTGTTCTTCGCGTGCTCGGCCCGGAGCACCTTCACCGCCGCCGGCCGGCCGAGGCTCACGTGCCGGGCCTGAAAGACGCGCCCCATCGCGCCCTCGCCCAGCACCCGCTCCAGCCGGTACTGCCCGAGGACGTCGCCCGGCTTCTCGCGCTCGGATTCATCGACCAGGAGGAGCGGCGGTTGCTCGCCCCCCTCCTTGGTCGGAAGCAGCTGGGTCCGAGGCTGCGCCTCGAGCAGCGCCCGGGCCGCCTCGGCCGGAGACATGAATCCACCGTCTGCCTCGTCGAGAACGCACCCGGCATACACACCGTCGAGCCAGCCGAGGTGCTCGGGGCAGGCCTCGCGGATGAGTCGGCCCAGCGCGACCACGTCGCCGCGGGGATTGAAGCCGTCGCCGGCGTCACCGAGCCCCGGGCCAATCAGCTTCGGGGTGAAGCGTGGGAGCCCTCCCACCAGGAACACCTGCCCGGAGGGGAGCGCCTGGACAA
>DASROG010000342.1:0-2376 GCA_035646995.1 Myxococcaceae bacterium | reverse complement strand
GTGCATGGGCGTATAGACGATGGTCAGATCCGTGCCCTCGCCCGGATGCAACCGGAGGGCGAGCACGCCCTCGAGATAGGCCTGGTCCAGCTCCGGTCCGATGTCCCGGAGCAGCCCGTGCACGCGGGCGTCGGCCAGGTCTGCAAGAGGAATCTCCCGCGCCGGGCCCACCCGGGCGATGGCGGCGGCGATGCCCACGTCGTGCGGCGGGACGATCTGCGCGCCGTTCCCCCAGTACACCTTGTACCCGTTGTACTCCGGCGGATTGTGGCTGGCGGTGACCATCACCCCGGCCGACGCTCCCAGGTGCTCCACCAGGAAGGCGCACAGGGGCGTGGGGGTGAAGCCGGGGCGCACCAGCGCGGGAATGCCGGCCGCGGCGAGCACCGCGGCGGCGTCCTCGGCGAACTCCTCGCTCATCCGCCGCCCGTCCCGCGCCACCACCACGCCCCGCCGGGCCGCGTCGGGCACGGTGGCGAGGAGGTACGCGGCGAGGCCCGCGGTCGCCCGGCGTACCACCGCCCGGTTCATCCGGTTGGGGCCCGCTCCCACCACCCCGCGCAACCCGGCAGTGCCGAACTCGAGCGTCCCCGCGAAGCGGTCCTCTAGCTCGGCGAAGTCCTCCGCGGCCAGCAGCCGCTGCAGCTCGGCACGGGTGGCCTCGTCGGGATCGGCCGCGCTCCACGCGTCCACCTGCTGGATGAGTCGGGAGCGGTCGGTCATCGGAAGTCCGTGGGCCCGCGGCGAGTGGGGCCCTGGTGGGGCCGGTCGCGCTTCCCCTGGCAGCTCACGCAGAGCTCGGCGAACGGCATGGCCTTCAACCGGGCCCACGGGATGTCCTCGCCGCACTCCTCACAGGTGCCGGCCTCTTCGGGAGCGTGATCCAGCTTCTGCAGCGCACGCTGTGCCCTTCCCAGCGCATCACCGGACGCCCGATTCCTGTCCGAGGCGATGGCCTGGAGCATCTCGTTGAGCGGTTGCTCGTCCTCGTCACCGCCCACCCTGGCCTCGTCGGTGCGGTTCGGAGCGATGCGCCGTACCCCCTTCGTGGATACCTCGCTCACCAGCGCCTGCAGGGCGCGGCGAAGTGTCCTCTTCTGAGCGGCCGTCAACCCCATCGGACTCCCGCGCCCGGCCTTCTAGCGCGCCGGGGGCCGGCGTCCAGCGCGGAAATACGGTCACGCCGGCGTTCGTCCCGTGCGACCACGGATGAATCCAATGACGAACAGCACCACCGCCAGCACCAGCAAGACGTGGATGGCGCCGAAGGTGACCTTGAGCGCGAGCGTCGCCAGCCAGATGACGAGAAGCAGCCCACCGAGGGCGAAGAGCATGGAACACCCCGTGATTCACAGTTTCCGGGCAAGCTGTGTTCGACCAGGGGCGCCAGCAACCTCGGGCGCGTCCGTCCAGGGGGCGCGGCCGTTCAGCCCTGCCCCTGGGCGACCAGGCTCGGTCCCCGCGGGGACTCAGCCCTCGAGCAGGGCCAGCGCGGAGGACGCGCCGAGGCGGCTCGCGCCGGCGACGATGAGCGCCCGGGCCTGTTCCCCCGTTCGGATCCCGCCCGAGGCCTTCACCCCCAGCTGCACGCCCACCACCGCGCGCAGGAGCGCGACGTCGCCGGGGCGCGCGCCCGGGCCGTTGAATCCGGTGGACGTCTTCACCGCGTCGCAGCCCGCCGCCACCGCCAGCCCTGCGCCCAGCACCGCCGACCGCGAGGGCAGGAGACCCGTTTCCAGAATCACCCTCACCGGCACCGGAGCGAGCGCGGAGACGAGCGCCCGGAGCTCGGCGAGCACCGGTCCCACCTCCAGCTCCCGGAGGTGACCGAGCGGGGCGACGACGTCCACCGCCCGCGCCCCCTCGTCGGCGGCCCGGCGTGCCTCGAGGAGCTTGATCTCGGTCAGGTGCGCGCCGTGGGGGAAGCCGACCACCGAGACCGGCTCGACCTCGGCGTCGCCGAGGGCCCGCACCAGCACGGCCACGTGGACCGGATGTACGCAGGCGCCGCCCAGCCCGTGCGCGCGCGCCTCCTCGGCCAGGATCTCGATCTCCTGCTCGGTGGCGTCCGGTCGGAGGAGCGTGTGGTCGATGTACGGCGCGAGCGCTCCCGGGGAGCCGAGGGCCGCGATCGCCCGCGGTCCCCATGGGCGCTGCGTCGCCGGACCGCCCGCGCGGAGCAGCCCGACGCTCCGGGCAGCGGGCGGGGGCCCCAGGCCGGACCAGTCCCGCACGGCCTCCAGCCACGCCTTCACCACCGGAGAGGCCATCAGAGCGCCGCGGTGAGGACCAGCGGGATCTCCACCTCGACGTCGTCCCCCTCGAAGGAGGGGAAGACCAGCCGCCTCGCGCGCTACTTCAGGCAGCTCCCGAGGT
>DASROG010000341.1:0-4427 GCA_035646995.1 Myxococcaceae bacterium | reverse complement strand
GAGCCGAACTAGCCCACTCAGATGTAGCCGAAGCGCCGGCGGAGGAACCACTCGGCCCCGAGCAGCACCGCCAGAGCCACGAGCCATCCCCAGCGGTCCCAGAGCGGCGCGTCCTTGCTCCGCCCCACCTCGACCAGCGGCGGGTCCAGGAGCGGCGCGTCCGGGAGGCTGCCCAGCGGCAGCTCGTAGGCGCGGCCCCCGGTGGCCCGGGCGATGTCCGCGAGCAGCTCGGTCCGGACCGAGGCGTCGGCCATCTCCGGTCCCACCGAGCGAACCGCGACCGCATCGGTGGCCTCGCCCAGCTCCCTGCCGTTCAGCTTCGCCGTCGCCCGGAGCTTGTAGGCCCCGGCGGGCACCGGCTCGAAGGACACCCGCGCGACCCCATCCGGCCCGGCGCTGGCCGGGCGGGACTGCAGCACCTTGCGCTCGGAGAGCCCGAAGAGGTCCACCCGCACCTCGGCGGATGCCGCGGGCTGGTAGTCCGGCTGGCGTGCGGTCACCACCGCGCCCACCGGATGCCCCGGCTCGACGGTGGGCGGATCGGCGGTGATCTGGAGCGAGGTCAGATCCGGGTCGCGCACCAACCATCGCAGGGCGTTGCTCCAGAACCGGTCGTAGTGGCGGGTCTGCTCTCCGGTGCGCCGGGCGGTGAAGGCCCAGGTCCAGCTGTCGTCGGTCATCAGCGCCATCGCCCGCCCGCGGCCATGGTCCCAGAGGGCGAGGACCGGCGCCGGCTGGCCGGCGATCTGGAGACTCGGATGGGCGAGCAGCACCGTCGCGCCCTGCTTCACCCGGACGACGTTCAGTCCGCTGGCCGGAGGCAGGTCATCCCACGACGACTGGGTCCCGCTCTCCGACGTCTGGACCCGCATCACCGGATGGCGCAGCCCGTCGGCGGTGAGCTTCACCTTGAAAGGATCGACCACCGCCGGCACCCCGCTCGGGTCCACCGGCAGCGCCCGGTCGAGGATGGGGTAGGCGGCCCGACCCTCGCCGAAGGCGTGGTCTCCGCCGATGACCAGCAGCGCGCCCCCGCCCGCCACGTACTGCTCGAGGTTGCGCTCGTAGCTTGCGATGGAGAGCGCCGGCTCGGCGTACCCGAAGTTCTGGAAGACGACCACGTCGAAGGTGTGGAGCTTGGTGTCGAAGATCTCCTCCATCGGGAAGGGGATCAGCGACAGCTCCCGCTCGGGGTTGCGGGTCTGGGTATCGTCGCTCGACGTGCGGAGGATGTAGAACGAGACCAGGTCCACGTTGGGGTCCTGCCTGAAGAGCCCGCGGAGGAAGCGCTCGTCCCAGCTCGGGCGACCCACCACCAGCAGCACCCGCACCCGGTCGCGGATGATCTTCAGCACGAACGAGCGGCTGTTGTTCTCGGTGACCGCCTCGCCGGGGAAGACCGGCGCGCCCACCGTGTAGACGAACCGCCCGGTCTGATCGGGAGTGAAGGTGAAGGACACCGGCGTGCGCTGGTCGTCCTGGTCCAGGTGCACCGTCCGGGTCCCCACGGTGACTCCCTCGCGCTGGAGCACCACCGGAACGTCCTTGCCCCTCAGCCCACGGGCGTGCAGCTCGAGGTCCACCGTCACCGCGTTGCGCACGAAGGCGAAGTCGTCGACCTTCACGCCCTCCACCGCCAGGTCCACCAGCGCCGGCTCCCCCACCCGGATGGTGGAGACGGGAAAGCCGAACGCGCCCAGCTCGTCGGACTGCCTGCCCTGGAGGCCGCCCTGGAGCTCGGCGTTGTCGGCCCCGTCCGAGAGCAGGATGGCCCCCGCGAGCTTTCTGCTCCCTCCGGTGTCGGTGGCCTTCAGCGCCCGGAGCGCGGCCATGAGGTCGGTCCGGTTTCCGGAGCCCGCGGTCCGCATCGCCTCCGAGGAGACCGGGCCCAGCTCGGGCGAGAAGCCCAGCACCTCCACCTGGTAGCGATCGCGCAGCCTCTCGAGTCCCGGGGCGAAGCGATCGAGCGTCTCGGCCACCGCCGCCGCCCTGCTCTGCCCCTCGGGCCGCACCGGGAAGCTCATGCTCGCGCTGCGGTCCACCAGCACCGCCATCCGGTTCTTCACCCGGACCTGCGCCAGCTGTCGCAGTCCGGGCTCGAGCAGGAAGAAGAGCGCCATCCCACCGGCGAGCAGCCGCAGCACGAACAGCACCCGGCGGCGGAGGGCCGACGGCTCGCGACGGAGGCCGAGCACCGCAAGCACCACCCCGGCCAGCACCAGCAGGGTGAGCGCTCCGAGCACCCAGCCCGGGAGCGGGGAAAGGCTCACCAGGCGCCAGGTGGTGGTGGTGCCTCCGTTCATCTCCGCTTCTTGAGGATGAGCGGCAGGTGCACCGCGTCGTCCTTGTAGTCGAGGCAGAGCGCGTACATGCAGACGTTGATGCCGACGCGCACCGCGAGCTCGCGCTGCGGCTCACCGCCGGGCGAGACCTCGTACGCGTAGGCTCCGCTCTCGTCCCGCTCCCAGGCGCCGGCGAGGTCGTTCTGCGAGTACACCACCGCCGCCCGGTTGCCGACGTTCACCATCTGCAGCTGCGGATGGAGGAAGACCCGGCCCGGGGCCGCATCGAGTAGGAAGAAGGTCTTGAACAGCACGTGGGTGCTGGGCACCGGCTCGAGCCTCGAGCCCGGCAACACCTTCGCCAGCTCGCGGCGGAAGCTGGCGTCGAACCCGCGGCCGCCGCTGGCGTCGTTGGCGTCCGCGAGCACGAATCCACCGAAGGTCAGGTACCGCCGGAGCGCCTCCACCTCCGGCGCGGAGAGCGGCGGGAACTCGCCGTCTCCTCCGAAGTAGAGGAAGGGATGGTCGAAGAGCCGCGGGCTCGTGAGCACGAGGGGGCGCGCCTCGGGAACCACCTCCACCGAGGTGCGGCGCTGCAGCTCCCAGGCGAGCCGCCGCAGGCCGGACAGCCGGCCATCCCACCGTCCTCCGTGCTGGGCCACGCCGGGCACGAAGCGGGCTCCCTCCCCGAAGGCCAGCGCCCGGCCGCCCAGTCCGAGGAGCGGGAGGCTCCAGAGGAGTGTTCGTCGGGAAAGGGGAAACGCCATCGCAGGAGCCAGGGGGCCCGCTTATCACGCCCTGGGTGTCCAACAGCCGCGCCAGCGCGCTTCATCCAGCCCCCCCTTGGCGTGTATAGACCGGCCCCGGCGTTCCATCCCCCGACATGAAGCCATCCGACTCCGAACCTGCCGAGGCGCTCCGCCGAGCCCAGCAGGCCCTGACCGCCGGCGACGTCCTCACCGCTCGCCGCCTGGCCGGGCAGGCCCTGGAAACGCATCCGCGGGAGAAGGAGGCGGCCGAGGCGCGCGACCTCCTGACCCGGACGGACGCCGCCTGGCCGCTGGTCGCCTACGGCGCGGTGGCGGCGATCTGCTTCCTTCTCCTCGTCCTGGTGGCGGTGCTGCGGAGCGCCCCGACATGAAGCGGCGTCCTGCCACGGCGGGGGCGGCGCAGGCCGAGGTGCCGGCGGAGAGCGGGGGGCCCGTCGGGTCCCGGCGCCCGGCGCCGCTCGGCCGCAGAGGCTGGCTGGTGATTGCAGCAGTCGTCCTCGCGGTCAATCTTCCCGTGCTGCACCTGCTGGTCCGGAGCGAGCCCAAGGCCTCGGGGCACGTTCCCTTCTCGGACGACTTCTCCGACCCGGGCACGGTCGGGCGCAGCTACCGCTCCTACGGCGGATTCCCCCGGGTCATCAACGGCGAGCTGCTCTCGCCAGGAACGAAGAACAACCCGCTCTGGCTGGACGCGGCGCTGCCTCACGACGTGGTCGTGGAGGTCTCGGCGAGGCCGATCAGCCCGGAGGGGGAGATCCGGGTCACGCTCTTCGGGAACGGGATCGACGCGGACACCGGCTACCAGGCGGTGCTCGGCCCCTGGAGCCCGATGGGCACCCCGCAGCGGCTCGGCTCGAGCCTCGTGCGGCTGGAGGAGAACGGCGCCACCCTGTCCCGGTGGCTGTCACGAGCGCGCGTGCCGGGCGACCTGCGCTCGGCCGGGTTCAAGAAGGACTCGGGGCTGCGAGTCGAGGCGGTGCCGGTCACGCTCGAGCCCTCGCACGTGTACCGCATGCGCTTCGAGCGGCGCGGCTCGGTGCTGCGCTGGACCGTGGACGGGCGGGTGCTGGCCGAGCTCGACGATCCCTTCCCGCTGGCCGGCCACGGGCACGACCGGATCGGGCTCTCCAGCGGCGAGTGGGACGTCTACTACGACGACCTTCGGGTCACCCCCGCGACGGGCACGGGCTTCGCTCCGGTGGCCGCCGCTCCGCCCGAGCCTGCCGCCGGCCCGTTCTCCGACG
Organism: Myxococcaceae bacterium; assembly: GCA_035646995.1. Classification (GTDB taxonomy): domain Bacteria; phylum Myxococcota; class Myxococcia; order Myxococcales; family Myxococcaceae; genus RPRB01. The sequence continues at coordinate 131 of DASROG010000341.1, read as the reverse complement.
ACTTCGACCGCGCCCAGCCGGGCCCGGACTGGCTGGCCACCGACCCAGCGGCGGTCTCCATCGAGAAGGGCGCCCTGGTCGTGCAGCGCGCCCACAACCACCCGGCGTGGCTCAAGCGGCCACTTCCCGAG
>DASROG010000340.1:0-15561 GCA_035646995.1 Myxococcaceae bacterium | reverse complement strand
CCACCGGCGCGATCACGCCCGTCCCTCCACCCGCCCGGGTCGCGGACACGCTGTCGTCGAACCTGGGACCGCCCCGGTGGCGGACGCCGCTGCTCGTGGGCACCGCGGGTCTGCTGGCGGTGGTGGCCTTCCTCGCGCTGCGCGCACGCCCCAGTGGGCTGGACGAGGCGGCGAGGCAGCTCGATTCCGGCAAGGCGCGCGAGGCTCTGTCCAGCCTGGAGCGGCTGGAGAAGAGCGGCACGCCGGCGGCCGAGGTCGCCGGGCTGCGCGCGGCCGCGCTCCATGCGGTGCGTGACCACGCGACGGAGCTCAAGGTCCTCCTCGCGTCGCGCGACGCGAGCTCGGTCCTCGACCGGCGCACGCTCACCGGCGTCGCGGAGGACCTGGCGCGTGAGGGTGGCGAGGGCCCGAGATCGGACTTCCTCGACCGGCTCGAGGCGGGTCGGTCCACGGCGGTCCTGCGGGCCATCGCCGAGTCGGGCACGAGCGATGCCGCGTGGGGCGCGCTCCGCTACCTCGAGCAGCAGCACCGGACGGAGACCCTGGACCTGGTGGGTGTCTACTCGAAGTGGCTGGACGGGACGGACTGTCCGGCTCGGGTGGTCGCGGCTCGACGGCTCGGCGAGCTGGGCCGGCCGGAGGCGGTGTCCGCGCTCCAGAGGGCGCGGAAGCGGAAGATGCCCCACGGCTGCGGTCAGGACGAGATCGCCGAGGCGCTGAAGGTCCTCGAGCGGAACTGACGCGGGGGTCTCACGATGGCGCTGGAGATGCGCGCGGTCTGCGAGCGCTGCGGCGCGACCCTGGGTGCCGAGGGGCCGGCACGGATCTGCAGCTTCGAGTGCACGTTCTGCGTCGCGTGCACCGAGGCGATGCAGGGGGTCTGCCCGAACTGCGGCGGCGAGCTGGTGCCGCGGCCGCGACGCAAGAAGAAGCCGGCGGGCCCGTGAACGACGCGGGGGGTCTGGGCTCTCTGCGTTGCGCTCGGCACGACCCCACTCGAATGGAGGGCACTCGCGGGCTGGTCGACCGAGAACGCTCGCTGTAGCCGCCGCCTTCCGTGATCCTTGCTGCACGTGGCAAGCCCTCCCACGTGCAGGAAGCACCGCCCCGGATCGGAGCCGTCCTCAGGCATGGGGCGGAGTCCAGCTGGAGGGACGACCGCCACCGTGTTGGGCCGGAGCCGGCCCCTCTCAGCCCCCTTCTGAGCTGGTCTCATCGGGCCGACCTCCGCGCGAGGTGGTGCGCGTCCACGTCTTGACGAGAAGCTAGGCGTTCGAGCTCCCGTCGATGGTTCCGCGGCGGTCGAGGACGCGAAGCGCCGCGTTCCCCCTCAGCGCACGAAGGCGGTCCCGCGGCTCCCCGGCTCCCGCGCCTCGTCGAGGACGGAGGTGGGCGGATCGATGCCGACAATGTGAACCGCCTCGATGCCCTCCTCGAGCATGGCCAGCGACTCCTCCACCTTGGGGATCATCCCGCCGGAGATGACGCCCGAGGTGATCTGCTCGCGGGCCTCGGCGGCGGTCAGCTTCGGCATGCGCGTCGACGGGTCGTTCTTGTCCCGGAGCACCCCGGGCACGTTCGAGACCAGGAACAGCTTTGCCGCCCGGAGCTTCGCCGCGACCCGGCCGGCGACCGTGTCGGCGTTGATGTTGAAGACGTTGCCGCCCGAGTCGCCGCCCAGCGACCCGAGGACGGGGACGAAGCCCACGCTGGCCAGCTTCTCCAGGGCCGCGGTGTCGACCGCGACGATGTCTCCGACCAGTCCGAGGTCCACCGGGTCCGGCCCCGCACCGGTGATGACCTTCGGCGACCGCCGCACGGCGTCCACCAGGCCGGCCGACACCCCGGTGGTGCAGAGTGCCGGCACCTCGGCCAGGCGCATCGCCGCAGCCACGTCCACCGAGACCTGGCCAGCGAGGGCCATCTTCATCACCTCGAGCGTCTCCGGGTCGGTGACCCGCCGCCCTCCGACGATGTTCGCCTCCAGGCCCAGGCGCCGCCCCAGCTCGGTGGCCTGCGGGCCTCCGCCGTGGACGATGCAGACCCGGATCCCCGCACCGAGGAACTCGCCCACCGCTGTCCCCACGCTCCCGGCCAGCCCGGTGCGGTCCGCGGCGAGCTCGCCGCCCACCTTCACCACGAACCAGCGCCCGGCGAAGTCGGAGAGGGCGCTCACGGCCAGAGCCCCGGCTCTTTGAGGGTGAGCGTCTCGTCGTGGCTCATCATCACGTTGAACGCCTGGATCGCCTGCCCGGCCCCGCCCTTCACCAGATTGTCGAGCGCGCTGAAGCAGACGACACGGCGGGTGGACCCGGTGGGCGCGCCGAGGGTGAAGCCGACCTCGACGTAGTTGCCACCCGACACCGAGACCACCTCCGGCTGGCGACCCTCTACCATGCGGACGAAGGGCTCGCCGGCATAGCAGCGCGTCCAGGCCTCCCTCAGCTGCTCGGAGGTGGTCGACGCCGGGACGTCGACGAAGCTGGTGGCGAAGATGCCGCGGGGAAGCGGGGCGGAGACCGGGACGAACTCCAGCGCCAGCTCCCTTCCGCCGGCTCCGTGGAGCGTCTGGAGGATCTCCGGGATGTGCTGGTGGTCCAGCGGCTTGTACGTCCGGAGGTTCACCGCTCGGAGCGGATGGTGGGTGGCGAGCTGGGGGTTGGCGCCCGAGCCCGAGCTGCCGGTGGCGGCCACGGTGTGCACCGGGCCGGTGAGCATCCCCGCCCGTGCGAGCGGGAGCAGCCCCAGCGCGATGGCGGTGGCGAAGCAGCCCGGCGAGGCGATGTAGCGGGCCTTCGAGATGGCGGCGCGGTTCACCTCCGGCATGCCATAGGTGAACAGCCCATCGGTGAGCGCCTTCGGCGTGGGGTGAGCGACGCCGTAGTACCGCTCGTACGCCGCCGGGTCGCGCAGGCGGAAATCGCCCGACAGGTCGACGATGCGCACGCCCGAGCCGAGGATGGCCTGGACCACCCTGGCCGTCGTCTTGTGCGGCATGGCGAGGAAGGCCACGTCCAAGCCCGCGACGGCCTGGTCGGGGGCCATCTCCTGGAAGGTCAGGTCGGTCAGCCCGGCGAGGTTGAAGTGAACCTCGCCCACCTTCTTGCCGATGTTGTCCGCCGCGGTGACGCGAGCGACCTCGACCTGGGGATGGAAGAGCAGGCGCCGGAGGATCTCCGCCCCACCGTAGCCGGTGCCGCCGATGAGAACTGCCTTCACACGAGCCATGATGCCCGGGCACCCTGCCAGAGTGTGGTCACCCAGGAAAGCGACGAGCGTTCAGCGGTGCCGGTCCCACCTGTAGGTGAGGTCGCCCGGGTCCCACGACGCGAGCGGTCGTGCCGGGGGCGCCTGCCGGAAACCGAGCGCCTCCAGAAGCCGGCGGGAACGCACGTTCGCCGGGGTGGTGCAGGCCCAGACCTCGTCCACCTCGAGCTGGTCAAGCAACCAGCGCACCGCGCAGCGCGCGTATCCCCGTCCCCGCTGGGCGAGGCCAAAGACGTAGGCGATCTCCGCCCAGCCTTCCCCGGTATGGGTCGAGGCCTCGACCCGACCCAGGTACGGTCCACCGGCGAGGCGGACAGCGTGGTTGATCCACCGCTCGCCGGGGCGTTCCGGTCCGGCGGCCCGCCGGGCGTACGCGGCGCGCATCTGTTCCTCGGTGGCGCCGTCGCTGCCCAGGACGTGCTCCCAGACGCGCGCGTCCCCGAGCACCGGAAACAGCACGGTGGCGTGCCCGGGGCCGAGCGGCTCGAAGACCAGCGCCGGGTCCGGCGAGCTCGGGCGACGCATGGGTGGACCGTAGCATCGAGCTTCGGCGACGGAGGCCAGTCCAGGGACGGAGGACGCTTCAGGGAGCGCGGGGACGCTCCTGTGCGGACAGGGCCTGGTCGAGATCCCGCGTCATCTCGTCGAGGTGGCGCCCGAGCTCTGCGGGATCCACGAACGGGTTCGGCGCGTGTCGCCGCCGTGCCCGCGCGAGCCGCGCCGCCTTCCCGGTGAGATCGAACCAGAATCCGTGCGCGGCGAGCATCACGTCGGCTCGAAGCGAGCGGAGCCGGGCGATCGACCGGCGCGCATCGTCGGCGACCGCAGGGTACACCGGGTTGTTGGTCAGCTTGAACGGCGAGACGGTCAGCCCGCAGACGAAGAGCGCGCCGTAAGTCCGGCCGCCCTCCTCGATGCGCGTCGACCAGGTGGTGCATCCCCGGGTGTGGCCGGGGGTCAGGGTCGCGGTGAGCGTGACGTCGCCGAGCTGGACCTGCTCTCCGTCGCGGATGCGGCGGTCGGGGGTGAACGCCTCGTAGGGGTAGTCGTCGCCGTAGGCGAAGTCGCCCTTGCCGCCCTGCTCCATCAGCGTGGCATCGGCCTCGCTGGCGAGGATGACGGCGCCGGTGCGGCGTCTCAGCTCGGCGAAGCCGCCGCAGTGGTCGAAGTGCGCCTGGCTGTTGAGGATCACCTTCACGTCGGCCAGCCGGAACCCGAGCGCCTCGAGGTTCCGCTCCAGCCTCGGGAGCATCTCGACCGGGCCACCGTCGAGCAGTACGTGCCCCGCAGGCGTGGTGAGGAGGAAGGCGCTGATGTCGCTCGCGCCGACGTAGTGGAGGTTCCCCAGCAGGCGGAAGGGGGGAACGGGCTTCATCCACTCGGACCGTAGCTGCTGCATCTGAGCGACCGGCGACGGCTTCGGCGTCGTCTCTCGCCGGTCCCGCACGATGCGCCAGGCGCCGTCGACGCGCCGGAGCGTCAGCAGCTCACGACGCCGCTCGGTGGGCGTGTCCAGGGTCACGACGACGGACGCCTCCTCGGAGGCTGCGCGGAGCGAGTCGACCCTGCGCACCCGTCGTGCCTCGTCCGCCGCGACTCCCGTCGAACGGCCCGCCAGCGCCTCGGGCGTGAGGGGTGCCCACCTCCCGCCACGCTTCTCGAGGACGGTCGCTCCCGGGGCGAAGGCGCTCCGCAGATCCTCCGCCGAGCCCCGCGCGTCGGCCTGGAAGTACCGCTCGACGGCCTCTCGCACCTCCGCCTCGGCCCCGGTGGGCACAGCGGTGGCGAGGACGGCGGAGAGCCCGAGGGAGAAGAGCGAGGACATGCGTGACCTCCAGCAGCGGAGTCCAGACGTCTTCGACCCTCCAGCAGGTGGAGAGTCAACGGGCCCTCGGAAGGCGAGGAGGTAGGTCTGCGGATCGGCTCGGTGCTGCGGACTCAGGGCACCTCGAGCGTTCCCCGGGCCACCACCACCGCGGTGCCACCGACCGAGACCGAGCGGATGTCCTCGGGCGTGCCCTCCAGGTGCACCTCCACCGCTCCCGGCCGTCCCATCCAGTGGCCCTGCTCCGCGACGAAGTCGTGCTCACGGACCAGGCGGTGGTGGAAGAGGTAAGCGCCCATCCCGCCCGTCGCGGAGCCGGTGACCGGGTCCTCGGTCTGGTCCGGCGGCACCCCGAAGTGGCGGGCGAAGGTGCGGCCGCGCGAGGTGGCTCCCTCGAGGACGAAGAGGTGAACACTGAAGAACCTCTCCCGTGCGCGGAGCGCCTCGTACGCCGGCACGTCCAGTCGCGAGCGCCGGAGCGCGTCAGCCGTGGCCACGGGGATCATCAGCTGCGGGGTCCCCGTGCTCACCACCTGGACGGGCGTGTCGGTCCGGAGGTCCGAGGCCTTCAGCCCGACGATGGGCGCGATCGCGGCACGGTCCAGCGTCTGGAGGAACTCCGGGCGGCGCTGGGTCATCACCACGCGGGCGGGCCCGGCCGCGGGCTTCTCGTAGGCGATGGAGATGGGCCCGTCCCGGAGCGCGAAGGTGACCTCGGTGCGCGCGCCGGTCGGCACCAGTCTCCGCGCGTCGGCCAGCGCTGCGGTGGTGGCGATGGTGGGGTGGCCGGCGAGCGGAATCTCCTCCCCGGGCGTGTAGTACCGCACGTCGAAGCGATTCCCGCTCCCGCCCAGGACGAACGCGGTCTCGCTCTGGTTCATCTCCCGGGCGATGGCCTGCATCAGCTCGCGCGAGAGACCCGCCGCGTCGAGCACGACGGCGCAGGCGTTCCCGGCGAAGGGGCGATCGGTGAAGGCGTCGACGAGGAGCAGTGGCAGCGAGGGCATGGCGGGAGGCACTCCATCACGGCCGCGGGGTGCGGATCGGTACAGTCGCGCAAGCCGGATCGCGGGTCAGGCCGCCGCTTCGGCCCGCCCGCGGGTCCGGAGGCGGTCGTAGCAGCCGGGAGCGAGCTCGGGCCAGCCGAGCCGCCGCCGCAGCCGGCGGAGGTGCTTCGCGTACGCGGGGCCGTCCACGTACGTCGCGTGCCGATCAGTGGCGATGAAGTGGATCCCCCCGGTCAGGTCCGGGCGGTCACCGGTGACCATCGCATCGACCGCCCGCGCCGCCTCACCACCCTCGGCCCGGGCGACGATGGCCCGCGAGATGAGGTCCGCGATGTCGTCGAACCTCTGGTAGGCGCCGCTGTTGGTCTCGAGGAAGCCCATCACGTACAGCCGTGGGTTCTCCCGGCTGAACATGGCCATGTAGAGATCGGGCCGGTGTCCCTTCCACCGGAACTCGCTTTCCGGCACGTAGGGGATGCTCCAGTCGTACCCCGTCGCGCACATCACCAGGTCGATCTCCTCGGTGGTCCCGTCCTTGAAGTGGACCGTCCTCCCCGCGAAGCGCTCCACGTCGGGCATCGCCTTGAGGTCTCCGTGGGCGAGGAAGTGCAGCACCTGGGTGTTGAGGATGGGATGGGTCTCGAAGATGCGGTGGTCGGGCCGGGGCAGCCCCAGCCGCGTCACGTCCCCGTTCAGGAGCCGCAGCAGCACTCCGAAGACTCGCTGCTGGAGCCAGCGCGGCATCGAGGGGGTCTCCGCGGCGAAGACGTCCGCCGGCTTCCCGAAGATGTGCTTGGGGACGAAGTGGTACCCGCGCCGGACGCTGAGGAACGCCCGGGCCGCCGAGCGGGCGGCGTCGCAGGCGATGTCCGCGCCCGAGTTCCCCGCGCCGATGATCAGCACGCGCTTGCCCCGGAACTCCTCCGGCGAGCGATAGGTCTGCGTGTGGCGCATCTCGCCGGCGAAGACGCCGGGGTAGCTGGGCATGACCGGGTGCCAGTTGGTGCCGTTGGCACAGACCAGCGAGGAGTAGGTCCGGACCTCACCCGTCGACAGCGTCACCTTCCACGCGGCGCCGTCGGAAACCGCGGACGTCACGCCGGTGTCGAAGCGGATGTGTTCGCGGAGTCCGTAGGCTTCCGTGAACGAGCGGATGTAGGCGAGGACCTGCCGGTGGGAGGGGTAGTCCGGGTAATCCTCCGGCATCGGAAAGTCGTGGAAGTGGGTCTGGGTCTTCGAGGAGATGAAGTGCGCGGAGTCGTAGATGGGCGACCCCGGGTTCGACTGATCCCACAGGCCGCCCACGTCGTGGTGGCGCTCGTACACATCGAAGGGAATCCCGTGCGCGCGGAAGGCCCGCGCGAGGCACAGTCCAGCCGGCCCCCCGCCCACCACGCACACCCGACCGATGCTCGCCATGATTCTCTCCCTGCTCCGGGCGCCGCAGACTAGCGCAGGCGCCGCTGAAGGAGTGCCGCGAGCCGGCACCGAATCACAACCCGACGGCGCGAGTTCGGTTACCCGGATGGAACGCTTCCTCGACCGCAGAGCCCCCCTTCCGGGCTGACCATCGGATTCTGATCCTGGAGTCGCGCTCGAGAACAGCCGCGACATGCCTCGCTCTCTGCGCGATCAGCGACGGATCGGCCACGCCGCCCCCGCGCGCGGCGAGCCGCGTCCGCCCAGGGCGAGGTCGGCACGTCCGCACGGATTCCAGCGAACGATCTCCTCCTTCAGCGCCATCGCGAACGTGGTCCACCGGAGGCCGGGGGCGTGCCGTACCCCCCCGACCAACCGGTCGTCCGTGGACCGTCGGGCTGCCGGGCTGGCGGTGCCTCAGGTGGGCTGTGCTACAGGGAGTGTTCCCCGATGCTCCTCCTCCGCGACGTCCAGAAGGGCGATCTGCCCCATCTCAAGCGCCTGGCGGCGGTGCTCAACACCGTCAACCTCCCCAACGACGAGGAGACGCTGGAGAGGCTCATCGAGATGTCGGTCCGGAGCTTTGCCGGGAAGCTCAAGGACCCCTTCGAGCGCGAGTACCTCTTCGTCCTCGAGGAGCCGCGCACCGGCGCCGTGATCGGCACCAGCATGGTCATCGCCCAGCACGGGACGTACGACGCGCCGCACATCTACTACGAGGTGAGCGAGCGCGAGCACTACTCGGCGAGCATCGACCGGCACTTCCGGCACAAGGTGCTCTCCATCGCCTACAACTACGAGGGGCCGACGGAGATCGGCGGGCTGGTGGTGGACCCGCTCCACCAGGGCGGTCCGGAGAAGCCGGGCAAGCAGCTGTCCTACGTGCGCTTCCTCTACATGGCGATGCACCGGCCCAGCTTCCGGGACCGGGTGCTCGCCGAGCTCATGCCCCCGCTCATGCCCGACGGACGGAGCGTCCTCTGGGAATGCGTGGGCAAGAAGTTCACCGGTCTCACCTACTCCGAGGCGGACAAGCTTAGCCGGCAGAACAAAGAGTTCATCAAGGAGCTGTTCCCCTCCTCGGACCTCTTCGTGACCCTCTTCCCCGAGCGGGCCCAGAAGGTGCTCGGTCAGGTGGGTCCGCAGACGCAAGGGGTGCAGCGGATGCTGGAGCGGATCGGCTTCCGCTACGTCGAGCGGGTGGACCCGTTCGACGGGGGCCCGCACTTCGAGTGCCGCACCTCGGAGGTCACGCTCATCCGGAAGCACCGGACGGCGCGGGTGGCGCCCGAGGACCTCGCGCTGAAGGTCGCCGCGGACGTGCTCGTGGGCGTTGAACGCGAGTCCGGCCGGAACCGCTTCCGGGGAGTCCGCAGCCAGGCCCGCCTCGACGACCAGGTGGTCTACCTCCCGGCCCAGACCAAGGAGCTGCTCGGGGTGAGCAGCGGGGTGAAGGTCTCGCTCATCCCCTTCGAAACCGGGTAGGCGCTGTTAGGCTCCGGCCTCAGGTCGGATGGGCGGAAAGCGCTTTCTCTTCGTCTTCGGGTTGCTCGGCGGGCTCGCCTCCGGCCTGGTCACCGTGGCGCTGCTCGAGGCGCTCGACCCCACCCACTTCCCGCCGGTGCTGTACCCGCTGGTGCTGGCGGTCAACGTCCTCGGCTTCACCGCGGGCGGCTGGCTGACCTGGCTCCGCTGGGCGCGCTCGCGCCAGCAGGCCCGGGCGCGGATCATCGCCCAGCTCGCCAGCGGCAACCTGGCCACCCAGGTCACGGCCGGCGAGAGCCAGGAGGACGTCCGGAGGCTAATCCTCTCCCTCCGCCGCGCGCTCTTCCAGGTGCAGCGGGTGACCGGCAACATCCAGCGGACCGGCAAGGGTGTGGGTGAGCAGTCGCTGGCGCTGCTCGATGCGGCGCGCAGGCAGGGCGCGGCGGTGGACCGCTCGCTCGGCTCGGTGCAGGGGATGGGTAACTCGCTCCAGGTGGCAGGCGAGCGGCTGACGCAGGTGGCGACCTTCGCCGAGGAGACCACCGGCGCCTTGGCGGAGATGACCGCGCGCATCGAGCAGGTTGCCTCGGCGCTCGGCACCCTGGACCAGTTCGCGCTCCGCACTACCGAGCGGGTGCAGGTCATGAGCGAGGGGCTCTCCGCGGTGGCCAGCAGCGGCGACGTGCTGGCCCGCTTCGCCGGCGAGGCCGCAGCCTTCGTGACCTCGGTGGAGGAAGGCATTGACGCCGTGCGCCGGCGCGCGGGCGAGACCGGCGACCTGGCCCGGGTCGTGACCAGCACCGCCGAGCGGGGCGAGGCGCTGGTGAACGACTCGGTCCAGGGCATGTACCGGGTCGAGGAATCCATCCGCCGCGCCGCGGAGATCGTCGAGGCGCTGGGCCACCGCAGCCAGGAGATCGGCCGCATCGTCGACGTCATCCAGGAGGTCGCCGACCAGACCAACCTCCTGTCCCTGAACGCGGCCATCATCGCCTCCCAGGCCGGTGAGCAGGGGCTGGCCTTCGGGGTGGTTGCGGAGGAGATCCGTTCGCTCGCCGAGCGCACCGCGCGCAGCACCCGGGAGATCGCGGCCATCGTCCGGCAGACGCGCGGTCAGGTCGACGCGGCGGTGACCCACGTCAAGGAAGGCCGCGAGCGCGCCACCGCCGGGGTGGCCCTGGGCGATCGGGCGGCCTCGTCGCTGAAGGAGATCCGCGCCACCACCCAGCGCACGTTCGCCGCGGTGGAGGCCACGGTGGCGGAGACGGTGCGGCTCGAGACGCAAGGTGGGCACGTGGTGCAGGCCTCGACCCGGGTGGCCAATCGCATCGTCGAGCTCACCCGCGCCTCGGTGGAGCAGGCCGAGGCCGGACGGGATCTGGTGCGCCAGACCCAGGAGATGGCTCGCCTGGCCCAGGGCGCCTCGGCGAAGGCGGAGGGCCAGGCCCGTACCGGCCGCGCGCTGAGCGACGCGGTTCGCCGGCTCACCGATGCGCTCCAGGAGATCCGCGCGGCCCATCAAGTATTGACCCGCGGCGACGCCGCCATCTCTGAGGACGTGGCACAGGTGCGCACCGACGCCCAGACGGTGCTCCGGATCGGCGACGGGCTGAGCCGGAGCGTCGAGCAGCTCTCGCGCGAGGCGTCCAGCCTCCAGGCGGAGGTCTTCCGCTTCCGCCTCCCCGAGCCGCGCCGGGGCGGGACGCTGAAGGTGGGCATTCACCAGTCGGCGATGTTCGAGTCCACCCGCGGCCTGGATCCGCTCTTCACCCTCGACAACCAGATGGTGGAGATCGGCGCCAGCATGTACGCCGGCCTCTTGCGCCAGGAGGACGGGGTGATGATCCCCGAGCTCGCCGAGCGCTGGGAGGCGGCGTCGGGTGCGCGGAGCTACCGCTTCTTCCTCCGCCCCGGCCTCACCTTCCACGACGGCGTCCCCCTCCGGGCGTCCGACGTGAAGCACCACTTCGAGCGGCTGCTGCACCCGGAGGTGGACTCCCCTGACCAGTGGATCTTCAAGGAGGTCGAGGGGGCGAAGGACTACCTCGCCGGCAAGACCCGGGACGTCTCCGGGTTCGAGGTGATCGACGAGACCACGCTGGAGATCCGGCTCGACGAGCCGAAGGCCTTCTTCCTGCACCTGGTGACGCTGCCGGCCACGCTCGTGACCCGGATGGGCGCGAGCGGGAAGTTCCTCGGCGCCGGGCCGTACCGGCCGGTGACCATCGACTCCAGCGGGGTCGTGCTGGAGCGCCACCCAGCCTACTTCCGGCCCGAGCGGCCCTTCGTGGACCGACTGGAGTTCGTGTTCCACCCCGACCGCCGCACGGCGCTGGAGCGGCTGCGAGCGGGTGAGCTGGACGTGGTCTCGGGACTGTACGCCGAGCACGTGCGGGATGCCGGGGTGGATCCGCAGCAGGTCATCGCCGGAAGCCAGCCCTCGTGCTGGTTCATGGGCTTCCAGATGCGCACCCCGCCGTTCGACGACGTCCGGGTTCGGGTCGGGATCCGCGCTGGCCTGGACGTGGCGGGGATGGTGGAGCGCTTCCACCCCGGCGCGCGGGTGGCCTCGACGCTCACCCCGCCCTCGCTCCTCACCGGCGAGCTCCCTCCGCCGCCGAGGACCAACGTCGCGCTGGCCCGGGAGCTGCTCCGCGACGCGGGGCTCGGGCGCGTCCGGCTCGAGCTGGCCTACCCGCCGGGCCGCAACACCGAGGCCGAGGACGCCGTCCTGTTCCGCCCCCTCGTCGAGGCTGGGCTGGTCGAGGTCTCGCACGTCGAGATCGACCCCACCGACTTCTGGCAGCGCGCGCGCGAGGGGCGCCTGCCGGCGTTCCGCGCCGGGTGGATCGCCGACTACCCGGACGCGGACAACTTCCTCCACTTCCTCCTGCACTCGGGCGCGCAGACGGTCTACGGGCTGGGATTCCGGAGCGCCGAGCTGGACCGGCTCACCACCGAGGCGCGGGTGAGCATCGACCCCGAGCTGCGGATGTCGCTCTACCGCGCGGCCGAGCGGATCGTCACCCAGGAGTGCCCGGTCATCCCGCTGTACCACGAGCGCATCTACGCTGCGGCCAGCGCGCGGGTGCAGGGACTGCGGCTGCACTCGACGCCCCCCCAGGTGCGGTTCGACGAGCTGTGGCTGGACAGCGCGGAGGCCTAGCCCCCCGCACAGGGGGGACGCCTGCGGGAGCGCGCAGGAGCGCGCCAGCGTCCAGGCTCAGCGCTTCAGCACGAGCGGCGGGTTCGCCGGGGCCTCGTCGGCGGTCTCCTCGCGCGTCTCGGCAGCGGGCAGCGACGTGGGCGCCGGCAGGTCGTGACGGTGCAGCTGCCCGGCGTGGTTCCGGGCCCATTGGGGCACCTGTCCGTCGTACCCGGACGACATGTCGTGCCGCAGCACCGACCAGACGAAGGCGCCGCCGTATCCGGCGCACCGCGCGCCGTCGAGCAGGGTCTTGATGCTCCGCCGGGGGTGTGTGCCGGGGAAGGCGCTCAGCAGCAGCGGACGGTCCAGCCGCAGGTCGGAGACCGCGCACCGGAGCTCCGCCTCGTCGGCCGGCCAGCCCACGCTGTAGAGGTCCAGCCCCAGGCCGCGCACCAGCGGGAGGGCGCTCCACCGCGACACCCCGACCGTGGCCAGCCCGCGGGTGTGCCGGTGGATCAGCGTGACCGCCTCGCAGAGGAAGGTCCGCATCTCCTCGACGCTGACGCGCGCCGTGGCCTCCGCCGGACGGTCGCCCAGCCCCATCTTCCGGCGGAGCGTGGCCAGGACCCCGCGCCGTTCGGACACCGCCGGACCGTGGCCGGCGACGAAGAGGTCCGCGCCGCTCACCACCTCCCAGGCCACGATGGCGGGGTGGTCCGCGCAGCGGATCAGCAGCGGACGGAGCACGCGCTCGAGGAGCGCGGACCGCTTCGCCGGGTCCCGGACCGTGTCCGCGTGGCCGCGCACCGGCTGCTCGTCGACGGTGCTCGCCGGAGCGAACCACCCGGCGTCGAGCAGCACCAGGACGAGCCCGATGCCCGCGGCGAGGGCCGCGTCCATCACCACGTCGACGTCGGCGAACACTGACCCATCGAGCGCCTCGGGCGTGCCGTCGTCCGCGAAGCGGACCCCGGCGCGTCCGTCGGTGAGGAGGAAGAAGCGCGCGGTCTGCACGCCGTCGGTGCGGAGCCGCTCGAAGACCTGGCGGAGAAGCGCGGCGTCCTCGGCGTGGGCGTGCAGGCCGCCCTCGGGGCGCCACGCGGACGTGCCGACGTCGACGCCGTAGTGCACCCAGGGCACGTTGGCCCCCAGCAGGAAGCGGTTGGGACCGAACGGCGGGCCCTGTGGGCTCAGCGGAGCAGAGGAGGCGTTGAACGCGAACCACGGCGCCTCGCGGGTGATCGCCGGAGCAGTACGCTCAGGGAGCGCGCGAGCGGAGGAACGCGAGGTCTGCTGATCGGGATGGGGGCGCGAAGTCCCGGCGTCGGGCGCGGCACGCACGACCTTGCGCTGCTGCGACATCGATGGCCCCTGGGTCGGGTAGGACCGACGAAGAATGGCTGTGTTGTAAGCCGGACTCTGCCACCCGGCCTGGAAAGTTGGAAGTGTAGATAATCAGGCCCGGTGTCATTTCCGGACGCAGGGTCGCCTTCTACCCGGCAGCAGTGGCTCGGGAAAAGCGAGCCGGCGGAGGAATCAGCGTTCCCCCGTACGAGGAGGCTTCGAGCGTCCCGCAGGCGGCCCCGATGTCCTTTCCCCCCGAGTACCGGCGCACGACCGGGGCGCCGAGGATCTGCAGCTGATCCCGGAAGGCCGCGAGCTCGGGCCCATCGGGGGGCTGGTAGCGGCCGGTGGGGTCGGTGACCTCGATGATGTCCAGCTTGATCGGCACTCCGGCGAAGGCGTCCCGGAGCGCCTCCGCGTCCTCCCGGCCCATGTTGACCCCCCGGATGCAGACGTAGGCGACCATCGCCCGCTCCCCCCGGGCGCGCGCGTACCCGGCGATGGCCCGCACCAGCTCGGAGAGAGGGTGCGTCCGCTCCACCGGCATCAGACTGGCCCGCTTCTCGGGGATGGCCGAGGTGACGCTGAAGGCCAGCCGGTATGGATGACCCTCCCGGACGTAGCGGTCGATGGCCGGGACCCACCCCGCGGTGGACAGGGTGATGGCCTTTCCCGAGATGGCGTACCCGGCCGGGTGGGACAGGATGCGGGCGGCCCGGAGCACCTCTGTGGGGTTGAGCAGGGGCTCGCCCATCCCCATGAACACCACGCCCGAGAGTCGCCGGTCCGCCTCGGCGCGGATCAGCCGGACCTGGTCCAGGATCTCCCAGGTCGAAAGATTCCGCTGGAAGCCCATGCGCCCGGTCGCGCAGAAGTCGCAGGCCAGCGCGCAGCCCACCTGGCTCGACACGCAGACCACGTACTTGGTGTCGAAGAGCGGGATGCGCACCGCCTCCACGCGGCCGCCGAACGGCGACTCGAAGAGGTACTTCACGAACCCGTCGTCGGCCCGGCGCCGCTCCACCACCGAGAGCGAGGGCAGCTGGGCGTGCGCGAGGACGTGGTCCCGGATCGCGCGGGGAACCTGCTCCGTCGTCCGGAGGTCCTCGAGCGTCTCCGCCCCGTGGGCATGCACCCGGGCGAAGAGCTTGCGGACCGCCAGCGGAGTCGGACCGAGCGGGGCGAGCGCGCGGGAGAGCTCCGCGAGCTCCATCCCACGGAGGTTCACTTCGTCTCGAGCTTGCTGCGGAGGTAGGCCCGGAGTCGTCCGGCCACCTCGGGCGGCATCGACTTGACCAGGGCCTTCCGGCACAGCCCCGACGTTGCGCGGTAGGTGTTCACGAACTCCACGCACGGAGGGCAGCCGTTGAGGTGCTGGCGGAGGTGTTCCTCATCCTCGGGGGACATCTCACCCTCGAGGAACGGCAGCAGCGAGTCGATGGATTCCTTGCAGTTGAACATGTGTGACAGGTGCGTCAGCCCCAATGATGCTCGGGACCGGCCTCGGTTTCACACTTCTTTGTAGAAGGCGTCGATCGCCTCTCGGAGCGCCAGGCGAGCCCGGTGGAGCCGGCTCTTCACCGCGGGTATGGAAATTCCCACCATCTCGGAGATCTCCTCGTAGGAGAGCCCCTCCACGTCCTTCAGCAGGAACACCTCCCGGTACCCTTCCGGGAGCGCGTCGGTGGCCTCCCGGATGGCTCGCCCCAGCTCGTCCTCGAGGATCTTGTCGTCGGCGCGCTTGCTCCAGTCCGACTCCGGGACCTCGGCGAGGCTCCCCCGGTCGGTGAACTCCGGGCCGTCGAGGTCGTCGCTGACGATGTCCAGGACCTTCTGGCGCCGCAGGCGCATCAGCGCGTTGTTCGCCGCGATCCGGTGGACCCAGCTCCCGAACGCCGCCTCGCCGCGGAACTCGTTCAGGTGCTGGTAGGCGGAGAGGAAGGTGTCCTGGGCGATCTCCGCCGCGTCGGCCTCGCTCCGCGTCATCCGGAGCGCGAGCCCGTAGACCTTCTCCTCGTGGCGGTCCACCAGGGCCTCGAAGGCGGACATGTCCCCGGCCTGCGCTC